>CAYZXG010000001.1:0-27965 GCA_964482365.1 uncultured Candidatus Saccharibacteria bacterium
CAACTGCCCATATTCCAAGCAGAATCCCAAGAGTCATAAGAATATTTGTAGTCACTCCCCCGTAAAAACCTGAATACCATCCAATGACACCAATCAACAAAAACTGCACTAGTACAAGGATTTTTGATTTAGTAAAACTAGTCATTTGTTTCTATTCAATCTTATCTGATTTTTTGAGATTGCATGTCGCACAAAGGAGACGGATATTTTTTACAGTTATACTTGCCCCGCCCCTAGAAAATGGGAGGTCGTGGTCAAAGTGAAGGTTAGTTTGAGATCCGCATAGTACACACTTTCCGTCATCTCGTTTCCACACCTCTTTTTTAACTTCTGAAGGTATTAACCTAGTATGTTCAATAGTGTGATTGTTTTGTAGATCATCAATTTGTCGGCTTGAGAGGGTTAGCTTAAAAACAAAAACGTTTCGATTCCCATCGTGCTCTTTCTGGTAATCAACCAGATCAAAGTATCCCTTAAGAGACCAAACACCAGGAGAATCTTTTCGTACGCCTTTACAAGCTCTGGTTTTTGACCGAACCTCTTATAGTCCTCAACAGCTTTAACAAACTTACCGTTTTGGGTTAAGGTGCCGTTTTGAGTGGCTAGGGGTTGGTCAATTGTTTTGGGATTATGGTCAGGCGATGTTTTGGGTTGATCATGACCTTCGTATTCAATCGTAACTCCATCTTCCAGGATTCGATCTTTATACGGTGCATTAGATCGTTGAGACATGAGGATAACGGAATAGTTGGAATTAAGACTAAAGTTCATACCACGTTGAAGCGTCTGGACATTTTCCAAATCGCACATCTCTCTGTATGAATATATCTCATCTTGCATGTAGTAATTGTACCAAGTTCATCCTTTATAAACTAACATTCGACTCATGGTAAAGACTGAAAAGAAAGTCAACATTGGATGTTACCTAGTTATACAGGAGAGATTTCTGCATACAGCACTCACTTTTCATTGATATGGAAGGATGTCAACATCCGATGTTGCCGCGGGTTACATCAACATTACCGCCGAGAATCTTGTTTAATACATCAGCATCTGCTACCACGACGGCTCCATCTAGATCTGAATGGAGCATATCTAATGCCTTTAGCCAGAATACTAAAGATTCTATGTCTTTAACAACGTATTCAACGTTGTATTCCATAAACGAGATCAATTTAAATCCTGCACCTAATAATTGTTGAGAGGTAATTACCGGTTCACTTTTTTCCATATTTAGTACTTTCTTAATGTTACTCATATTTTTTTCTCCGACTTGTTGAGTAATAAAGTAACCTCGTAAAGATAGGTGATTATAAATTGTTGCCGAATCAAAAGGAGCCTGTCGACAAAGAATTACATCAAAATTGCCGTTAGTTTTCTCAAGTTTTTCAGAATCTACATAGAACGATGCATTATCAGTATTTCTTGCGTTTTCTTTTGCTACGGTTACCATTTGTGGATCTATGTCTATACCTACACCTTGCCCATAGTATTTGGCTAGACTGATAAGTTTTTCTCCTCCACCTGTACCAACATCAAGTATAGAATCAGTCGGTTTTAAATAATGACTTACAACATCTAAATATTCCCAAGGGACTGGTTGTCTTTCCGTATTCATATTCGAAAAATCCCATCCTCTCCTCATAGCAATATTTGTAATTATTTTGTTAAGTTCATCTTGTGAGTAGAATGTTTTTATCATATGCTTGAAATCTTATCATATCTTAGGGAAGTAGTACGAAACGGTGTGTTCTAGAAACGATCGCAACTAGATTAGCAGCGTAAACGGTTTCTCTAGATTCTTCAAACAAACAACGGGTCTTTTGGAATACGTATATCGTACAAAATGGTGGAAATTTGCCGATATCACTCGGTGAGGAGTGCGATCACGTAAGTCAACAAAATCTATGGATCTAATCGTTTAATCCCCCGATAAAGGTAGGTAACTTCACGAACGTTCGATTGTTCAAGAAGTTTCATTATCATGCGTGATGGTCCCATTCCCACCCCGCCATGTGGAGGGCACCCATACTTAAAAAAGTTGAGGTAATACTTTAATCCACTAAGCGATAGTCCTTTACTCTCTGCCTGTTTGAGCAGTATGTCATATCGATGTTCCCTTTGTGCTCCAGTCGTAACCTCAATACCTTTCCACAACAGGTCGAAGCTTTTTGTTAACGTTTGATCTTGTTCATGGCGCATATGGTAAAACGGACGTACATCAATTGGATAATCAGTAACAAACACAAATTCATGGCCGTACTCCTTTTTAACATAAGCACTTAATGCACGTTCTTCTTCTGGACTCAAATCCCCTTCTTTCTCACTCGGTACATGCGCGTTGGCTAAAATTGACTTTGCTTCTTTCATAGAAATTTTAGGAAACGGCAAGGAAGGTATGTTTACAGATACCCCAAAATGTTCTTGAATGTCGGCCGCATGTTTTTCTTTAACTGCGGAGAGCATATGAACCAATGTTTGTGCCTCAAAATCCATTACATCGTGATGCGACTCAATGTATGAAAACTCAAAGTCAAACCCTGTAAATTCCGTATCATGTCGTGACGTAAACGATGGGTTAGCACGAAAAATTGGTCCAATCTCAAAAACTCGTTCAAAACCAGACGCCATTGCCATCTGTTTATAAAACTGAGGTGATTGAGCTAAATATGCGGTTTTGTCAAAATATGGAACAGAAAACAACTCGGCGCCAGACTCACTAGGAGTGCTCATAAACTTGGGCGAGTGAATTTCAATAAAACCATTACCGACGAGAAATTCTTGAAATGCACTTTCAAATGTTGTCCAAACTTTAAATATGAGCGCGTTTTTGGTTTTTCGTAGATCAATCCATCGCCAATCAAGACGTTTTTCCTGAGATGTCTCCTTGGCACTTTTTTCTACTACCGGAATGGGTAACGCAGCTGCACGTGACAACAAAGTTATTTCTTCAACACGCATTTCAAACCCGTTCGGTGATTGAGGCTCTTTTACAACTGAACCAACAATTTCCACCACAGATTCAAGCGTAAGGGTCGATACTTTCCCAAACACATCACCACTATCGTTTGTAATTACCACCTGACACGTACCACTAATATCACGAATGATAAGAAACTTTATGTTTCCTTGATCACGAATCGCATGAACAAAACCAGAAATTTTTGCATTCTGTCCAATCATCTCATTAAGTTGTTTAATAAGTAGTCTTTTCATAAAAAAAGCCCTCACATGGTTACTAATGTTTTTACATTAACAAGCATGTAAGGGCGAATCAACCGCGGTGCCACCTTACTTTGTTTAGTATGTTACTAAACCTTATACCGTCATTTTTAACGGTTTGTACTGTTACGGGTACTTTCCGGAGAGTTCTAATAACCTACAAGGTTTTCTTCTCTCGACTCGGCTTTGTTATAGCGTCACTGTCTTTACGTATATCATTGTATCAAATCTGCAATAAATGACAATGGCGTGTATAAATCACGGACTTTGCGTCATCTTAAATTCATAACTCTAAATACTCCTCCATCCCCTTTCCGTATTCTGCCATAAATGCCTTGTC
Source organism: uncultured Candidatus Saccharibacteria bacterium (assembly GCA_964482365.1). Lineage (GTDB taxonomy): Bacteria > Patescibacteriota > 4484-211 > 4484-211 > CAYZXG01. The sequence continues at coordinate 3,563 of CAYZXG010000001.1, forward strand.
GACTTTTTGAATCGGATCTGAACCTAAAAACGAAAGTAATTCATTAAGCTTCTGCCTTCTTACTGTAACATTTGGCTCGGATGATAGATTAACAATGTGCTGTTCAATCTCAAAATATTTCAACTTTACATCCAAAGGCAATTGCCAAAAAAGAAGAAAACCCCGCTTTGGAAAATCTACGCCAATTAACTGGTAACACGTTGTCATAACAGACAGTTCTAGCTTAGCGCGAATGTCTTCGGCCATAATTTTCTCTTCATCAAGCGGTTTTGTTGATGGGGTTGAACTACCTATCTCAAAATACATTTTGATTTTGGGTTCAGTGTTTGATGGTCTAACCGTTACTCTTACCCTATCAAACTCTCCAATCTTTTCGAAATGAAAAATTAGTACATCTTTTGAAACAAGGTCCGTGCTCGAAATAATTGGTTTGCGATTCTGGCAATCTTCAAATTTTTCTACGGCAAATGCTCCAAAATTTTTGGGTGGGTTGTTTCGCAAACCCGACTGTATCTTTGTGACTTTTTCAGAACCTATGGCTCCCAAAAGACGAATTTCAGTAACATAATTCAAATAATAACCATACGTTTTATACACATCGTCTAGATAATCAATCAGGGTTTTTCCAACTACTTTCAACTCTGCTGCTAGTTCAGAAAGCCAAATTGCTGGTACAACTGCATCTTTATCCCTCGCAAAATTACCTGCCAAAAACCCATGACTTTCTTCGCACGCGAATACAAAATCATCCATACGACCTGTTTGTTCTAGTTGATTCATTTCGTTGCCGATATACTTAAAACCGACCAGAAGTTCTCCCATAAGTTTTATTCCGTACGATCGACAAATATTTTCAACCGCATTTGTTGTTACCATGGTCTTGAAAGCCATTCCTGCCGTTTTGTGTTGCTTCGTTCGTTTCTGGGCAACATATGCCATACAGATTGTAGCGATTTCGTTTCCTGTTAAAAACACCCATGAGCCGTGATGCTTAACCATAATGCCAAAACGATCTCCATCAGGGTCAGTACTTATGAGAATATTCGCATCAATCTGATCTGCAAAAGTAAGCGAGGTCTCAAACGATTCAACTACTTCAGGATTTGGAATATTAAACGTAATGTTTTCAAACGTACCTGACGGAAATCCTGTTTTTGGATCAACGTGGACATCAAACCCAACGTGAGAGAGTACCTTTTTAACAGATGAGATTCCGCACCCATGCAGTGGGGTAAAGGCAATGGTAATATCACGCGCGTTTGATAATGAAACTTTTGATACAGCGGATATATATGCGTGATCAACCTTTTCATCGATATCAATAATGAGGTTTTTTTCATACGCCTCACTAATCGGAATCCGCAAAATATTTTTAACATGAGTAGTTACTTCGAGTACGAGATTCTCATCAAAAGGTGGAATAAGCTGACCTCCATGTTCATCAAACACTTTCTTTCCATTATGGTCAGGAGGGTTGTGTGACGCGGAAAACATGTCACCAGCTATTGCATTAAGATGGCGAATCGCAAATGACAGCTCTGGTGTTGTTCGGATATCAGAAAACAGAAAAACAGGAATACCATTTGCCGCATAGACTTGGGCTGCAGCTAGGGTAAGGTCTTTACTCGATATGTTGTGAACGGGGTTTTCCAGCTCAGATGATATGTATGAATTACCCGAGAAAAATCGCACGTCATACGCAAACACAACGCCTCTTGTTTTTACCTCATCGCCGTACTTTTTAAGAAGAAACTGCGAATGTCCTTGAGCCGACGCCTGAATGGTATATGGATTTATTCGATTTGGTCCAATGCCCACCTCACCCCTTCGTCCTGCTGTTCCAAATGGAATGACTTGATAGAACGAATCGAGCAAATAGTTCCAGTAACAGTTTTGGACAAGATGAATAATTTGTTGTCTATAAGCCAAAAATTCTGGTTGAGTAAGCCATTGTTCCAAAAAATGTAATGCAGCAATTTTATATGATTCGGGAATCAAAAGCGTATCAAAGCCTGCTTTAATACGAAGTAGTATTGATGTATCAAAATTTTGGACTGGTGCAACAGAATCGCCCATAGTTACGTAAGTGTAGCAGATGCCAAGAAGTGATACTACTAAATGTTAGAATGGTACTGGTTGTGCCGATGTAGCTCAGCTGGTAGAGCAATCCCTTCGTAAGGGATAGGTCGGAGGTTCGATTCCTCTCATCGGCTCCACATTATAGATATGTTGTGGAGACGTATGACCATCGGCTCCACGTCATCCCACAAATTTGTACATGAGAAAATAAGTGCGTATAATAGTCGCTAAGGTAATCCTTTATGCCAAAAAGACAATTTGCTCGAAATAAAACTAAAGATATTCGTTCGTCATATAGCTATCGACCACAAGACACAATCAGAAATGACGAAAAAGTCGTGTATAGAAACCTTTTTGTGGTATTTGCACTTGTCTTGTCATTATCGGCGGTTTTGTATCTGTATGGCATAGATATCGTGGTTGGTCTTAGCGACTTTTGGCGTGGTGCGTTTCCTAATAGCAACATTGTAACTATCGACAATACAGAACAAACTGTTCCTGTAGCCGCACCGCGCATTGACCCCGTATCGTTATTTACTAAAGATGCCACTGTTGATGTAAAAGGCTGGGCACAACCAGGAGTTGAAGTAGAGATCTATTTAAACGATTCATTAGTTTCAACTGTTCTTGTTGATAAAAATGGAAGATTTGAATATACTGGCATGTCACTTTCTGAAGGAGGAAATACGCTGTATTCATTTTCTATCAAAGATGAGGTAAAAAGCGGTTCAAGTGATACATACACTATTACCCGCGACTCGATTGCACCAATTCTTACAGTACATGCGAGCGACGTGATTTCTGAGCCAACGCCCCATATAACCATAGCGGGTTCGGTTGATGAAAAATCAACGATTACAGTAAACGAACAGCGCGCAATATTACATGCCGACAATACCTTTAGCTTTGACCTAAGTCTTTCTCCCGGAGTAACTCAAATTGCTATCAAGGCAATCGATCTTGCTGGTAACGAAAAAGTAGAGACACTCTCAGCGACGGTAGAGCAAACTACTGCAGAACCTACTCCTTCAGAATAAACTCAATTCCTTACGTTGTGCCTTACCCCCAAGTCCCGTTGCTCTTTTGTAATAAGCCATAGGGCTGTAAATATCCAAAACATAACAGATAGATCGTTCTTAAAGTATGGCACGTCAAATAGACCATGTACAAACGCATACAAAAGCGCATACGAGTAAATATTCGGCGACATAAATATCCTTAGGAACACCAACATAAAACCCAACAGGCCCAAAACACCAATCTCAACCCAGAAGTTATAAAACAGATTGTGGGGATATAACAAAGGTTCTGCATCACACGTAACGTATGATTGACTGTATACGTTGGGGAATGAACGCAAGCCTACACCCCACAAAAAATTATCTCTTATAAGGTTTTGCGTGCCCTCCCATAAACAAATCCGAATCGATGCCGTATTTCCATTTCGTACCCAAGGATTGTCTGTTTTTGGTGCAATGAACGGAACAAAAGCCATAAAAAGTCCTGTTAGTACAGTTAAGGAAATAAAAACAATCAATGACACATGGGGAACACATCTAATCAAAACCACTACTCCAAAAACCACTAACAATGCAACTATTCCACCTAATGATTGAGAGAGCAAAAACGCAGTCAATAGTATTGCGTCTAAAAGAGTGACCCAAGAAATACCCTTTGATCGTCTAACGTATCTATACAGTTCGACCGCTAATACCGGACCAATAATCAAAGCTAATGCATTTGCGGTATTAAACACACCATGTGCACGACTAGCCTGAGAAGCAGTAATAATAAGCGAGGGAATAATTAACTGAAATATTCCCAGAACTGACAACCACAACGCTTGCCCATACACAGCTAACCAGACTAGGTGAATCGTTTCAAAAATACGTCCTCTAAACACAACATTTGGCTGCTTCTTGATGTAGTCATACAGCATGTACCCCACAATAATCGGTTCAATAAAATATGCCCGAACGTAACCAAGTGCGCCAATAACATCAACGGAAAGAAAGATACCCAAAACTACGCCAATACCTATTAATATCCCCGGAATAATCATAGATCGAGGAATTGCTGAGAGTAGTTCACGTGTTACAACCTTAAAAACAATCCAAAGTGCAAAAAGTATAAGGATTAATATTTCAAGTAGTGTGCTCGGAAATCCCCAGAATGAAAAACGAATTACATACAATGGTGCACACATTATCACTACAAGTTGCCCAACAAGAAGTGCGTTCTTAAAGTTATTCTTCATGATGTAGATAGGGGCCCATGCTTAGGCAAAGCCACGCAATAATCCATGTGTAGTACAGTGAATTTACAAACTGAGAGTGCACAAATATTGCGGTCAATCCTGCAAACAGGTACGCTTTGTGTAAGGATTTTCTTGAAGCTAAGACTAACGCAAATCCAAGCGACAGTGCGAACATAAAACCAATAATGCCCATCGTTGCGAGTGTAAAAAGTAACGAACTATCAGCTCCTGCGCCTGCATATCCCCCAAAACTATCAACACCCCTGCCGTCTCTAAAATAACCCTGTTGTGCTTGCGCTTCTCGAAACGTGTTGTACCCCACACCAAGCAGAGGGTAATCCGCAATAATCTTAAGTGTTCGTTGATAATCGGTGATTCTTATAGAAGCCGTTTCATCAATTGTTACTGCACCAATTACCCGTGTTTGAACGCGTGGGATAAACATAAATGCACTTATCCCAATTAGTCCCATCACTAACACTATCCGAATGTCTTTTATAACACTAAACACAAAAATTCCCACTGAAAAAGCCAAATACGTACTTCGAGAGAATGTAAGAATAATCGCAACAAGAAGCGTAAGCAAACTCAACACACAAACAACTTTGTGAAATCTCGAAAAATCATTCTGAGAATACAAGCGATCGAGTAAATATAAAAAACCAAGGCTCATAAACATTCCTGCAAAATTGGGATCAAAGAACGTTGATAGAACTCGATAATAGTGAGGATCCCACCCATGACTAACAAAAGATGAAAAGTCTGGAAAAACAACGAATTGAACAAGCCCCAAGATTGCAAAGGATACCGTAGCGAAAATCAAAAGCCTAGAAAAATCGTAAGCTTCTTCTTCAAACATATCTCGAGTAACAAAAACGAGCGATGTATACACAACAAGCCGAACAATATAAGTAAAGCCAATAAGCAGTGACGTACCGTCAGCCCAAGACGTTGCAGCAATGAGAGAAAGTAACGTTATGCACCATAACGCAATAAGTAATATTTCATACAAAACAAACCGACGGACAAATCTATTAAAAATCAGTTTCCACACCCAAACCGCAAACATCAACGCTGCAAACACATCGCTTAGAGATACAGCACCAAATTGCTCGATAGGAAAACGCCCAAATTGACCCAGGATTATTGAACATACTAAGGCCACAATGAGCAGTTTAAGCAGTTTATTGAACGTTGAAGTTACCATGGTTTTTGTGAAATTAATATTATTTCGTCATAGTTGTCGTCGCTTTGTACAAGGCTGAATCTTCTTTCTCCGCAAAACATACACGCATATACTATCTGCTGTTTACCATCATGAACCTTTAGGCCAATGGGCTTTAAAAGTCCCTTACACCTTTGCAATCGATCACCCGGGTTATAGTCCACGTGTTTCCCATACAAACATTCGGTACAGTGGTCACGTGAAGTTGTTACGCTTTTAGTAACTATTGTCCCACAATTTTCACAAACAAATGATTCATTTCGTTCAGTGAATATTTTTTCGTTTGGCATCGTTTAAACCTCTATTATATGAGTACCGGCATGTAAGTTTATATAGCAGTGGAATATAATATCGTGTCTCGCACCACCTGGAAATTTTGTCCAATAATGTACCAATCAAAGGTTGTAACAATAACGAGGACAGCCGCGTACGCGTGGAATCTGAAACTAACGAGTTTACTGAAAGTTGTTTACCGATTCCAAATGTATAATCTGGATGTTTGTTATGTAGCGCAACCGACATCATTCCTTCGTAATACCTACGGTTTAAAACAGATTCTAACGTTTTTCGATGGAAATGAAACACACGAGCTGATGAATCATAATAAAGTTTCATACCAAGTTTTGTAAGTCTCCATGCTAACTCAGTATCCTCATATGCGGTTACTCCTTCACTAACAACAAACGATTCATCAAACCCACCTGACTTTTTAAAAAAATCCTTTTTCAGTGAGACCTGCGGGGTATAAAACGACAAATGATCGGCTATTTTTCCTGACTCAAGTCTATCAAAATCAAATTGCGGTCCACCATGTTCAAGCCATCTCATAAACGGCGTTACGGTTATATTGCTATGCCACGTAATATTTCCAACTAAAGCATACGTTTCGTGTGAGTGAAGGTCATGAAACTGTGCGTGGATTTCTAAAACGCTATTGTTAGCTACAATATCACCCTGAGTGAATAAAATTACTTCATTTTGAGCCAAGGCAGCTCCAACGTTTCTCGCATGTGAAACCCCGCTATTTGATTGAGTCGTAAGCCGAAAGTGATGTTTTAAAGACATCTCACTTAACATGTTGACAGTACCATCTGTTGAACCATCATCAACAACAATCAATTCATAATTTGTACGATCAAGTGTCTGGTTCAGAAAAGATACAACCGACTCCCGAATACACTCAATGTTATTGTAAGTTGTCATAACGACACTTAATTTCATAGGAGTGACGTGTATAACTGCATGAACTGCTCCACTGTTTTTTCCCAGGTAAAATGCTCTAAAACGTACGTTTTTCCCCGTGTACCAAGTGTTTTTCGTTTATAAGGGTCATTAACAAGTGTTTCGATGTTTGAGACAACTTCCGAAGAATCATACGCTTTTGCCAACATACTTCCAGCGGAAAGCACTTCAGAAAGGGTTCCTACATTATGCGAGGCAACAGGAATTCCACGCGATAAGGCTTCAAGAAAAACTAATCCAAACGCTTCGTATTCCGGATATAATGCAAAAATATCTGATGAATTATAGTACTCAAATAGTGCATCCTCAGAAACTTCACCAGTTATGGTTAATCTTTTATCACCGGAAAAGGTTAACTTAGAGATTCGCTCTTTATATTTTTCATCTTCAATGCCCCCTACCAACACAAGATGCGTGTTGTGGGTAAAGTTTGCCTGTTGATACCTTTGTGCAAGCCACAGCTGACCTTTATGCTCTGAAATACGACCAACGCATAAAATGGTAACTTCCGTCCCCATATGCGGCAATTTTCGTGTTGTAGGGAGTGGTTTAGTAATTCCCCATGGGATAAATTTAATAAGATCGGGCTGTGTTTTGTAGGTTGATTGAACTTTTTGCTTTTCAAGGTTCGTAACGACTTCTACAGCATCACACGTATTAGTTAGATACATATTCAAAGGAATAAGCCAACGCTGTAGTTTAGTGAGCGAATGAAAGGTAAGTGCAAATGAAACAGGAATCTTCATCCGTTTTGCCCAAAATATTATCCAATAGTTTGTCCAAAACCAGCGATCGCTCATTAGTTGGATAACATCTGGTTTTACGGATTCAAGATATTTTTTAATCTCAACAGGTGAAAACCAAACAAGTGGAACCTGAAAAACCGAGGGGGCTACGCCCGGAAATGAGTTTAATCGGTAAATATGATTTCCCTCGATAATTTCTTGTTTTGCCCATTTTGGCTGATATACTCGGGGAAATGACCATTTTGTTGTTAACACATAGGTCTGAGCACCATACAGAGATTGAAATCGCAAAGACATTTGTTCGATAACTCGCTCAATTCCTCCCAGATAAGGCTTGTAATACGGCGCCACAAATAAAATTTTCATATGGTTATGTTACTCCTCTCTTAAGATACCAGATAAAAACATTGCCAAAGCTACGGAATGCTCGAAACAATATGATCCGATATCGTGGAATCCACATAAAAAAAGGTGTTGCAATCAAGGCCATAAAAATACTCAATGCGGATCCCGTAATAATTGCGATATCCAACTCTATCTGGCCTACTTTCCCGTGGTTATGCTTTGCATAAAAATCATGTAAATTTTGTAGTGCTTTAGGTTTAGTGTGAATATATTGGCCTCCCCAAGCAGAACCTCCCCGGTGAATAATTTCAGCTGACGGAAGATATGTAATGTCCCATCCATTATTAGCAACACGGTAACACCAATCTGCATCATCCATAAAAACCCTAAACGTAGGGTCAAACCCTTGTACCTGTTTAATAGCGAGCATTCGAGTAAGAATAGATGCCCCAATAACTACGGCAACAGACGTAGGTGTTGACATTTTTTCCCCCATTATGTGAGAACGCGATAATAACAATTTTTTTATCCATAAGGCGTAGTCAAAAAACCACGTTATTGGTCGTCTGCGCGTAGTCATATACGATGGTTGGAATACTCCTTCGTGAGTGAACATCCTTGGTCCTACAATTCCTACCTCAGGATGTAATTCCATATAATCATATTGTTGCTGTATGGCTTTTGCCGAAATAATGGTATCGGCATCTAATCGCTGCAAATAGCGGCCTCTCATATGTGAAATAATTGTATTCATCGAATCAGAAATGCCTTTGTTTTGAATATTATGAAACAAACGAACTTCAGGGTATTTATGTGCAACCTGATCGGCAGTATCGTCTGTACTCCCGTCGTTTGTAGCACAAACTTCAAATGAAATACCCGAAGCTGGCATACTTTCGAAGATCGAACTCAAACATTGATCAAGGTCTTTCCAACCGTTTAAAAATGGTATGCCAAAAGTTATATCAATAGTACTATGCATCAAACTCTCCTTTCTTATAAAGAGAACTAAGTTTGATTCCCAATAAGACAAGTACAACAGCTTCCGAAATTCCTGTGGTTATTGCAGCAGCAAAATACCCGTACGAAGGGATGAAAATAAGATTTAACATCAGATTAGTTGCAAAAGCACTCACGTATACGCGAATGAGGTAGTTTTGTCCCCCCATAATCATAACCCCCCACATAAGCAAAGATGAAACATAAAACAAAGGAATGATTACGATCAAGATGCGTAATATCATGACAGAGTCACTAATAAGATCGGCGTTAGAGCCTCCTAAAAGGTCTATCAATACGGGCGCCGCCACAAAACCAAAAACCGCACCAGATAATGAAACGCCGAGTAAAATCTTAAAGCTCGTTACCATACGCGAAGCAAATTGAGTACGCGAAGTTGCAAACGTTGTAACAAGAACTGGATACATCGAATTCATGAAAAACGTGGGGATAACCAAAGCAAACTCAAAAAATTTGTATGCCGCATTGTAAATCCCGACATCGCCCGTACCTTTCATTACTGAAAGCAATAACGCGTCAAGCTTAAAATTCCCCAAGTTGAAAAGCAGAGATATGCCAAGTGGGATTGTTGCAATAAACATAGGCTTGAGTATCGAAAAATTAAATATCCAACGTATTGAAACCAAGCGATGAGCAAGAAATAGCGAAATAGTCATCATGAGTATTTGTGCGATCACAAAAACAACACTGATTTCAAGAATTGTTGGATTCCTTTGGATAAACCACCACAGCATCGTTACAAAACCAATAGTTCCCACAAGTTCGGCGTAAAAAAGATATTTATAACTCAGTCGTGCCTGAAAAATTGCGTTAGTTGCTCCACGAATTCCTTGGGTAACAAGTGTAATTAATCCAATACTTATGGCAATTTTTAACTCAATCGTATAGGGCAAAATAGTAAGAATTGCAAATGAAATCCCCATGAGAATAATCCCCATGATGGTTCTTAAGGTTAGCAATGACCCAAAAATGATATTAGTATCACTATCAGGTTTTGACATCCAGTTTACTGCTACAGCATTGAGTCCAAAATCAGTTAATAGCCAGAACACTGTTACAAATGTTATTAACGTCTGATATTCACCCCATAGAGATGGATAAGCCGTTATGATCATACGCGCAACCAGAAAGCTTGCAAACGCTGTTACAAAGCGAGATGTGAGCTGATAGCTTACATTTGCACTAACACTCTTTATCAACGGAATATTTGTGTGGGATGGAACATGCGACACTTACGCATTATAGTTGGCATGAGGAGAATTGTCATTAGGAGTTAGCTGACGATTCGTTGCAACACGGGGTACAATAGATTCATGAACGAGACAGCCGAAACGGTATCCTCATTTATCATTGATACTGTAATAAATTTTGCTATTGCCTTAGCCTTATTTGTATTTATATATCTTGTTGTTGCGGTACCCCACAAAGTTGACGGAAGTAGCATGCTCCCCACATTTTTCAATGGAGACTATTTATTGACAGAAAAACTTTCACACTATTGGGATGAGTACACTCACGGGGATGATATCGTTTTTTATTACCCAAAGGACACATCTAAACGATACATCAAACGGATTATTGCAGTTGCCGGGGACACCATAACATTAACAGACGGCGTCGTATATATTAATGAACTGGCGTTAGGTGAGACTTACATCTCGGGAGCTCCAACTCATGGGCACCATTTTTTGGCTGACGACACGCCACTTACTTTAAACGACAATGAATACTTTGTGATGGGCGACAATCGTTCTGGAAGCAGTGATTCTCGTGAATGGGGAACCGTACCAAAAAATCTTATCGTGGGAAAAGTCGTTTTTAGATACTGGCCACTCTCACGTTTTGGTCTGATAGAAAGCTTCTAAAGGATCGGTTGCCTCGGTAATGTTAAGAAGCTGTTGATCGGTTATGTCACCTTTTATGTACGCATCATGAATTATTATCGGTAGATGTAAAATCCTTTTAAGCTTGACTACTTGCTCAACTGTCACTCCCATCCTACGCGCTACGACTTTGTCTTCAATGTTGTGTGAACTAATGAGAGATGTAATAAGTTTTGCTTGTTCAAGAAGCGAAAGAGATGATCTACGATAATTTTCCTCTAAATAGATTAACAACAGATCAGCTGAGGATGCATCTCCTACCATTGCAGGAATTTCAACTAGTCCAGCGATTTTTGCTGCCTTTAACCGTCTTTCTCCTGCAATTAGCTGTAGACCCGCAGGAGTGTTGCCCACAATGATTGGTTGCAAGAGTCCATACTCACGGATTGAATCTGCAAGTTCCATAATCTCTTTTTGTGAAATATGATACCGAACTCTCTTAGGATTTGGCAAAATGTGATCTACGGGAAGGAGAGAGTACGTAAACCGATTCATACCTCAATTAAACCATACTTACGCAGCAAGTGGTATAGGCTGTGTTAGGCCATATTAAATTTCCTTGAGACGGTACTTGTTAGCTCAAAATAGAAATTCCTTGAAATGGTAGAGTAATTTGCGTACATCGTTGAGCGAGGAGGTGACGCAATGAATAATTTTGATATGGAACTAACACAAAAACAAGCTGGGGAATACAAAAGATCAAGCAAAAAAGAGAGGTCTACAATCATTGATCAATACTGCGAGTTAACGGGGGCAAGTAGAAACTTGGCAAGCAAGCGTTTTCTTAGAGTCATCAGAAACTTCAAGCCAAAAGTTCTAAAGAAACCACCCGTAAATAAACCTGGTCGAAAATCCAAGTACACGGTTGTCCACAAGCATATTACCCGAAAGGCGTGGGAACTTTCTGGTGAGATATGCGGCGAACGGTTGTATCCTGTTCTTGGCGAGTATCTGAATGAGTTGGCAATGGCAGGTAAGATTACCTACAATACCAACGTTAGTGTTGTTACGAGAATATCATTAGCAACTCTCAAACGGATCATTGCAACGTTTCCAAAGACCAAAAGTGTCAAACACAACGGAGGAAGTTCTCGTGGTCAGTTCGGCATAACTGGCTGTTACGTAGATGTGTGCTTAGGATGGATAGCACGCTGTGCATCATTAGGAAAAGACAGAGCATCAGTAGAAACGATTCATGAAACCAATACAAAAAAAATCTTCCACACAATCCACGAGTACCATCCAGGCAATGCAAAGCCGATTTTAAAGCTACTGCTTGAAAGGAGACTGAATCCAAAAGTTCCCCACTATGACATCTCGCGATCACGACCGTACCACAAAGAAGACAACGGACATGTGGAACAAAAGAATGGAGACAAGGTACGAAAACTGGTTGGGTACCACCGTTACGACAGAGAAGACCACATGCAACTTTTGAATGAACTATATGAGATTGAAGACCAGATTAGCAACTACTTTGTGCCATCACAAAAACTGAAAGAGAAGGTTGTGGACGATTACGGGAGAGTGGTAAGTAGGAAACACCACAAAGCAAAAACAGCATACCAACGTTTGATAGAATCAGAGAAGATAAGTGCAGGGGTAAAAAGAAAGGTTGAAAAAATTCGTAGAGGACTAAGTTTAGTTGAGCTTCGAGAACGATCAGAGAAGATACAAAATGAACTTTTTAAGAAAACATTTTGAGGAAAATAATTGTGAGCTAACAAGCTGCCCGTTTTGGGCGTTTCGAGGAATTACTATTTTGAGCTAATACAAGGCTGGGTGTTCGGATTTGTCTGCAAGACATCGATGTATGTTCTGCCAAGTTTTTTTCTATATGAGACAAATCCATCTGTTATAGCAAAAATCGTATAGTCTCTTCCGATAAGTACATTCTCTCCCGGGAAAAAAGTCCCGCCACGCTGACGTACAATAATATTCCCAGACGAAACGGCTTGACCACCGAATTTCTTAATGCCTAGACCAATGTGTCCTTTAGATCGTTTTCCTTGTCGCGCGGACGCCGCCGCTTGTTTTTTCTTTGCCATAAGTAAAAATTATGTTGTGTGTGTAAAATCAGTTACTTTAAGAACCGTGTAGTCCTGCCGATGTCCGTACGAACGTCGATGTCCTTTTGCTTTATAAACCATGCCAACTACTTTTGGACTCCGAGCATGCTTAACTACTGTTGCATTAATTGAAAGATTTGCAAACGGTTTTCCAATCTCCACCGTTTCGCCGTTAACATATAAAAGAACAGAATCAAACGTAAGAATTTCTCCTTCCATTGAGTGAAGTTTATCAACTTTATATTCTTTATCCTTCTCGACAATGTATTGTTTTTCGTTTATTTGAAGCACTGCGTATTCCATAACCCACGTATTGTATCAAACGCCCTCAAAAACGCAACCATTAACGTGGGTGTTGGTGCTGAGATAAGGTCACTACAAGGCCAATTGCTATGATTGACGTAACCATTATTGTTCCTCCATAACTCATAAAGGGAAGCGGAATGCCTGTAATGGGCGCAAGACCAACATTCATACCAATATTGACCCCAATATGAATGAAAAACCACGATAATATGCCACAGATAACAATGTGATTAAAAAATCCGTCGCTACGTCGTAATGCTATCGATATTCTATAAAACAACCCCCCATACAAGAGAAGGAGCACGCAAACCCCAACAAAACCTTGCTCTTCGGCATACGTCGCAAAAATAAAGTCAGTATGTTGTTCTGGCAAAAATTGAAGGTGACTTTGGGTCCCTTGTCCCCAACCTCGTCCGAATACATGGCCTGAACCAACCGCTGTAATTGCTTGCCGGACATTATAACCAGATCCAAGTGGATCTGCATTCGGGTTCATAAATGTTGTCAACCTATCTTGTTGATACTGAGCGAGTGAACCCCACAATAGTGGCGCTCCTACAAGAATTATTCCATATAACACAGCTAATCGTGACATTCTAAGCGGACTCATGTGAAGCATGCAGGCAAAAACAAAAAGAAGTACAAGAGCACTTCCCAGATCAGGTTCAATAGCAATAAGCGCAGTAGGAACTGCAACCGCGATAAGCATCAAAACAAGTGGTATAAGATTGTTTATTCTTTCATTAAAATATGAAAAGAAACCGGAAAATGACACGATTAGGAACAACACAGATATACTTGAAGGCTGAAGATTAACTGAACCAATCGATATCCATCGAACTGAGCCGCGCGTTGTCTCACCAACAAACAATACCAAAACAAGCAGTGCTATCGTTGCAACGTATATTGGAATTGCAGCATACGGAATATATGTACTGCGGATAAACTGTAGCAGGAAAAATATCAACGCACCAAACGTTAACGCCAAAACTTGAACACTGATGAGGCTTGAGTTAAGTATCGGATTGGAATCTGCACCTGCAACAATTGTGCTTTGAATCGTTGACAATCCTAAAAGTATTATCACCGCAGCTATTGCAGGAATACTGATATCAAATGGCAGAGAGGGAAACCGTAATCGTCGATCCATTAATCTCAATTGTACCAGTTGCATTGGCGCTCATGTCTCCTTCAAAAAGAAGATGTTCTATCAAAAGTTTCTTTGATAACTCTTCCGTGTTTGTTTTTATGAAGGATACGAATTCCGAATCTGCATTAACTAAGATAGTAATTCGTTGATCCAGGGCATAACCCGCCTCTTTACGTAGATTTTGCACGGCGCGCACAAACTCACGAAGATTTCCTGCATCAATGAGTTCTTTGGTTAACATAGTATCAAGCTCAACTCGTACCTGTTTACCAGAAGAGATTTTTTCAAATAGCAGTTTTTCAATATTTGTCTCCGCGGAAATTACCTCGCAAATGTCAGGATTGAGAGCGTCTTCTAGAATGCCAACGCGCATGGATGCAAGAGGCTGTCGTACTTTTATTCCTTCTTTCTTACGCATTGCATGGGCTTGTTCAACAATATTTCTTGCAATCTCCATCTGATTCTCAAGTTCTAAGTCTACTTTTGTAGGATCAAAGGAAGGCCAATCGGTAAGATGTATCGATACTGGATCGTGATCTGCCCGCATATCTTGAAACAATGACTCCGTCATAAATGGAATAAACGGTGCCATAACTTTAAGCATACTGGTCAATACAATGTAACCAGTGATATAAAATTTGTCTTTCTCTTTGCTATTTTCAACTGAAGGGCCAACACGATCGCGAGACCGACGAATATACCATTGCGATACATCTTCAACCAAGAATTTTTCAATTAAACTTGCCGCACTCGGCGTATCATAAGCTTCGAGGGATGTTGTTACCTCTTGTAAGACTCTGTTGTAACGAGAAATGATCCACTTATCCAACACATGTGTTGCGATAAAAGTTGAAAAATCAGCATCTTCGGGTCTCCAATCATCCATCTTGGCATTTTGCATAAAAAACCGATACGTATTCCATACAATTACTAAAAATCTACGCCGGACATCGTCAAGTATTATGTAACCAAATCTCAAATTTCCCGTACCATACCGGTTTGCATTTCGTTCTCGTAGGTACAACCATCGAATTGAGTCCGATCCTGCCTTGTGGGCCGCTTCATCAAAAGAAATAGCATTCCCCGCGCTTTTATGCATGGCATCGCCTTTCTCGTCCACTAAAAATCCCGTGGTAAGAACGTTTTTCCACGGGGCTTTACCTTCAAGCGTTACTGCCATAAACAGTGTTGCATAAAACCAAAGTTTGACTTGTGCAACGTATTCAGTAATAAATTCAAACGGGAACCACTGCTCCCAGTTCTTTCGGTCATCAAGATAATTTACCGTAGAGAATGGAACAATTCCGGCATCAAGCCAACAATCGCCCACATCTTTTACCCGAGTAAGGACTTTTCCAGTGGTAGGTGAAGTGATTTTTATCTCATCAATCCAAGGACGATGAAGATCGATGAGTGTATCAACTTTTTCTGGTTCTAGCGCCAAAGAGCGTAACTCTTCTTTGCTTCCAACTACGTAAACTTCACTCCCGTCATCTGATTCATAAAACGGAAGGGCAAGTCCCCAATATCGTTTGCGAGAAATTGGCCAATCACTCATATTGTCAAGCCAATCTTGCATACGAAGTCCTGCGTGTTCGGGCATCCAATTAGCTGTTTTTGCTGCCTCCTTCATCTTAGGCCGAATTTCATCAGCTTTAATAAACCACTCGGATGTCGTTCTAAACACTAACTCGTGCTTGCAGCGCCAGCAGTGTGGATATGAATGAGTAATGTCTTCAAACTTATAGAACAGACCTTTTTCTTTAAGGTCTGAAAAAATCATCTCCTTGACCTCGAAAACGCTTTTACCTGTATATTCTCCATACCCTTCGACGTAAACACCAAACTCATCAATTGACGACAGTTTTGATCGCTCGGACAAAGTTTCGATTCTACCAAGCTCAAAGTCCTCTTTACCTGCGCTCGGTGCAATATGTACGATTCCTGTTCCTTCATCTTCGCTTACCTCAGACCACGAAATGAGTCGCTCATCTACATCAAAAAAATGAAAAGGCGCTTCATAAGCCTTATTGCGATGCCCATCGATACCTGCTGTTGCAACAATATCCAACAATTGTTGACCGGTAAGTTCAGCCACAATCTCATACGGTCCATTTTTTTCAAGAACTGCTACCCTGTTTTTTGCAAGAATAAGGTGTTCATTTTCCTGCTTAGCAATAACGTACATAATGTCAGGATTTACGGCGATTGCATCATTTGAAAGTAACGTCCATGGTGTTGTTGTCCACACAAGAAACGCAATGTGATCATTGGCGAGATGATACATATCGATCAGTTTTTGGCGTACATCGCTTGCTTTGCTAACCCTAAAGCGTAGATATATTGAAGTGTGTTTTACCGTTTTGTAACCACCATCAGAAAGTTCGTGCTGAGAAATTGCCGTACCACACCGTGTGCACCACGGCATCGCATCGATACCCTTATAGAGCCATCCGTTTTCGTGTACTTTTTTCAAAAAATGCCAAATGTGCAGATTGTTATTCTCAATCATTGTGTAATAGGAGTTGTCCCAATCCATGAACATTCCTAATCGTTTTGATTGTTCTTCCTGAACTTTACTAAACTTTTCAACCCGTGTTTTGCAGGAATTACAAAACTTTTCGAGCCCAAAAGCCTCAATATCACGTTTTGAGTCAAACCCTAAATCCTTTTCTTCCTCGACCTCAACCCACAATCCCTGACAATCAAACCCATTTTGGAATCGTTGTTTATAACCTTGCGCATTCTTATACCGCTGAAAAAAATCCTTAATCGTTCGACCATGCGCATGGTGAACTCCCATCGGATTATTTGCTGTTATTGGTCCATCCAAAAAGGAAAATCGTTTTTCGCTCGAGTTATTACGAGACAAGTACAATTTTGGGACTTCATTTTTGCGCCACCAATCAAGTATTTGCTCTTCCAAAAGGGTAAAGTCTGGATGCGGCTTGGGCACGTTCATTGAAAGAATTATAGCATGTAACAAAACCATAACCGTGACGTATACCAAGCATAAAAGTGTATCCAATAGTAAAACTTGATACTATCGGGTATAATTATGTCAGTGATTAATGTACGTAAAGCAAAAAAACAGCGGACTGTTATAGCCCTGCTTATTCTAGCGAACCTCTATTTTATGCTTGCCGTATGGATAGCTCAGTTTAAGATCGGTGCGTACGTTATAGGTTGGGGCCTCCTTATGACCTCAATTGTTTCACTCTTGTATCGCAAACCAAAACAAAAGCGTCATTTTCAACAAAACGAGCTGCCACTTAGCTATCCACAACTATACGACGAACAAGGGGTACCTGAACCTAGAAACTGGAAAAACGCTGCACTTTCTCCCTTATGGTTTACGTGGATGGTTATTGAACTACTCGTGCTAGCTTTTTATTATTTTGTGCTTATCAATTTCATGAACGGTAATCACGGATGGTCGATGTTTTATCTATGGACATAGTTTTTCTATATTCTTGATATATTTCAAAGTTTGCCGTACACTCAGCATCACATGCAACGTTCACTTGCTACCCAAACAACAGAGCAAATCGATAAAACGGTGCTTCTAAAAGGCTGGGTTGATTCAATTCGCAAACACGGTCCGGTTGCTTTTATTGATCTTCGTGATCGATCAGGATTAGTTCAAGTTGTACTCTCAGGCGATCTTCTTGAACGTGCTAACACAATAAAAAGTGAATTTGTTATCGAGATTACCGGAACTGTTGCTGCTCGCTCAGACAAGTATATAAACGAAAAACTTGAAACAGGAACGGTTGAAGTATCTGCAAACTCATTGGAAATAATTAATAGTGCCGATGTTTTGCCTTTTCCTATTGATACTGACGGGCACGAAATTGACGAAGATCTGCGTCTTGAATATCGCTACTTGGACCTGAGAAGAAAACGTCTCAATCATCACTTAAAAATTCGATCGCGCGTTGCCCAATTTGTACGAAATTGGCTTATTTCCAAAGACTTCGTAGAAATCGAGACTCCTGTTTTAACCAAATCCACCCCTGAAGGTGCACGTGATTTTTTGGTCCCATCACGATTACAGGCGGGTAAATTTTATGCGCTTCCCCAAAGCCCACAACAATATAAGCAAATGCTTATGGTTTCAGGGTTTGAACGATACTTTCAACTAGCTCGCTGTTTTAGAGATGAAGACCCACGATCTGACCGTGCCTATGCTGAGTTTACCCAAATCGACATAGAACTTTCCTTTACTACACAAGAAGAGATCATTACACTTACCGAAGCCATGTTTACCGAAATGGTCGAAACGTTATTTCCCGACAAGCACATCCAGCAAAAACCTTGGCCACGAATTTCGTACAAGGATTCCATGGAAAAATATGGCAATGACAAGCCTGATATTCGAAGCGATCCAAACGATCCAAATGAGCTTGCGTTTGCGTGGGTAGTTGATTTTCCGTTATTCACTCCACAATCAGCTGACGATTATTATCATGGATCCGGTAAAGCAGCTTTTGCACCCTCTCACCACATGTTTACCGCGCCTCATCCGGATGATGCTTTGTTGCTTGAAACCGATCCTACGGCAGTTCGTGGCCTGCAGCACGATTTGGTGCTCAACGGTCATGAAGTTGGTGGCGGGAGTATTCGTATTCACGACGCAAAAGTTCAGGAAAAGATTTTTGAACTCATTGGTTTTACCAAAGAACAAAACCAAGAATTTGCCCATATGCTTCGCGCGTTTACGTTTGGAGTTCCACCACATGGAGGAGTTGCCCCTGGACTAGATAGACTTTTGTACACAATCCTTGGTGAGACCAGTTTACGCGAGGTAATGGCGTTTCCTACGCAAGCATCAGGTAAAACGGCAATCATGAATGCGCCTTCTACCGTTACCGACGAACAGCTCAAGGAGCTTCATATTGAAGTTAGTAAAACAGCTGAGAAAAACTTACGTTAATTTCCTGCAAGGATATTCTTTCCAAGAGTTCCAACAACAAGACCTATTCCGGTAGCAGAACCTGCAATGAGTAACATCTCACATGCACTGCGCAATGGATTTCGCTTTACCACTTTCCCTTTAACATACCCGAGGATAAACAAACCAGTAAGTGCAGACAGCACAGAAACCAACGTTGCCCAAAGTGGCGAAGTGATAATAACAAATGGTGCAAGAACAATAGAACCAGCAGTAATATATGACGCGCCCATAAGGAAAGCGTTTACATAAACCCCTTTTGTTTTTGCGTTACCCGGAGTAAGTTCAGAAGCACTTTTTTCGCTTAGATAACTTCCTACCGACATACTAAACGACTCAACCATAATAACAACAAGCCCACTTACAATAACAAAAGAAGAATCTTGTGAGGCTACCGCTATGCCAGTTAACGCTCCAACAGATGATACAAAACCATCTTCAAACCCAAAGACGGTATTTCGTATTTGTCCTTCGGTAACTTTCACTCGTATATTCTAATTGTACTAATCTCATAGGTAAAGAAGCAACCTAAACACTATAGACGAAACAAACAGAAAAGACACCGTTTCAAGTAGCTTAAACTGAAACGATGTCCTTCTGCATTATTGTCTCTGACAAGAACTAGTTTGCCAAATACGATTCAATTACTGGTTTAATCGACTCGTATGGAACAGCTCCAACAATAATCTGTGCATCAATCATTCCATCAGCCGTAGACTTACCCACATAATATGTTGGTGTACCGCCTACGAACGCTGCATTACCATCGCTAATATCCTTTTGGACTTCAGTTGCATAATCGTTATTTGCTATACAATTGTCAAACTTAGCTTTATCAAGACCAATTTCAACTGCAATGTCAGAAAGTGGTTTTGACGTTCCTGCACCGTTAGACAACGTGTATTCAAAAAGTTTATCATGATACTTAAAATACACCGCATCGCCGCCTTGTTCGCGTGAACAATTTGCTGCAACTGCCTCTTCAGTTGCTTTTGGCTCGTGGAACGAAAGCGGGAAGTCTCTTACAACCATTTTTACTTGTCCAGTATCCACGTAATTTGTCATAAGTTCAGATTCCATCTTGTTGAAACTCTTTTGACAGAAAGGACACTCATAATCGGTAAACACAATAACAGTGACCGGTGCATCGGGATTACCTATTACAGGATCATCATCAACAGAAATCGTTGTCGTACTCGGCTGAGTTGGTTGAGGAATCGGTGTTGAGGTTACGCTACCCGTTGTTCCAACAGTCCCTGTTTGGCCAGAAAATACGTTTCCTGTTCCCGAAATACCCTGCAAACCGAAATACAAACCGAGTGAAACCATCAAACCTGCAATAACAATCGAAACGGGAACACCTGCATTATTTAAACCCATGATTAGTCACCTCCTTTGGAAGTTTTTTGTTAGATGCCATGAGGGCAAAAAATAGTATAAATACAAATCCCGTTATAGACATCACCGGTATGGTAATGTAGCCGAAATAATACCCAGACACGGTAGAACAAGATACTGAGTCAATGCCGCAGGAAGCTGCCATGTCAGGAAAAACTTGAAGCAAATAGTTATAAACCCCAATAACGATACCGAGCGTAGATAATGCCGTTACATATTGTTTAACCGAAAGATCTCGTTTTACAGCTGCAATAAATAGAATAATCGTTTGGGGATACATTAGTGCACGCTGGTACCAGCACAAATCGCAGGGTGGCAAATATAATACCTCAGAAAAATAGAGACTTCCGATCGTTGAGAAAAGTGCAACGGCAAATGCAAGATACAAACCATATGCTTGAATAATGGCTATGGGTACCGCAAGAAACCGCATCGGTAGTTGTTTTGACAATAAAAACACTATCAATAAAGCCACAATTGTTACGTTTCCCACGAAAGTAATGCTCGCTACAAATTCCATCGTTAACTAAGTTTATCACACTAAAATCTATAGCCTTTTTGATACTCATAGTTGCTGAATCGTGGGTTTTTTGTTACAAGAGTTGTATGAAGAGTACGGAAATAGTTCTCACTCAGACAAATTTTTCAGGATTAATCGATACGATGTTTTTCAAGGGGGTGATTAATAATGGATGATATAACAACAACCGACGATGAATTGATTGTTGATGAAGGAACAGAAACCGTCGACATGCTCGGTGATGATACCGATGAAGATAACGGTGGTTTTGATGAAATCGTACTAGAAGGAGATGATGAACTTGAAGGAGGCGACGACGAAGTAGTTGGTGAGATTGACGATGAAGTTGTAGTTGGCGATATGACAGAGGAGGTAATGTAATGCAGTTACAATATATGTATCGACGCAAGGTTGAAAGCTCCACAACGGATAGGTTAGTAAGAAATTTTACAACCGAATACGAAGTGGAGTTTTCATATAGCTTCTGTCACCACCGTTTGTTACGATAAACTTCAACATGCATTCATTCTCCCCTACTCTAACTCCCATTCGGATCGTAATTCTACTTGGCGTAATAAGCATTTTTGGGGTAGTAATCTCATTATATGTCAATATCGTTAATCCATTTATCGAGTTAATCCAGCATGATTTTCAACGATCACAGTCCACCAGAGAGCGCAACAATCTTGAAATCGAAAACTTAAAACAAGAACTTAACGCGCTTTCTGCATCACAACGAAATGCTCATGCTGAAAAAAATGAATTAACCAAACGTATTGAAGTGCTTGCACATGAACAAGCACCTGCGGTGTATGAAAGCCTCATGACCATAAAAAGTTCCTACGAAGAAATTCTTGATATATCAGAACGCAACACATCGGTTGGCTTAAGCACCATCTCGTTAGATGACAAGAAAAAACACTGGGGAGAACTTTTACTTACTCATCAGTTTGACGGAGCACAAAAAGACCTACAAGAAACAAAAACGATTCTTGATGCAGAGTATGCAAAATATATTGCCTCCCTACCAACACCTACCCCACAACCTGTAGTTGTTAAAAAACAACCAGCAACTGGCTACAGTTATGAATCCGTTGTTACATCAAACGGAACATTTGGCGTAGACCTCATTAAACTGCCCAAGAGTTATTACACAATAAAAACGCTTGCTGCAAACAACACGGACTGCACGGATGGATGTCCCACCAAAAGTCTTTCTGAATATGTTTCTTCAGTAAACGGATATGCCGGCATGAATGGTAGTTATTTTTGTCCGCCTGATTACGCGTCATGCGTTGGAGCAATAAACTCTTATGACTATCCCGTATTCGACAGTAGTAACAACACATGGCTAAACAAAAGCGCGCTTTCGTGGAATAACATTGGTCTTGCAACGTTTAATGGCGACTCGAGTATTTTTTATAGATCAGCAAGCTCACTTAACGGCGCCAGTGTAACGGCAGGAATATCAAATTTTCCGACCATACTTGTTAACGGGCAAACATCTTTTACTGATGAGGACACTACTTCATATCAAGAAACAACAAAAGGCGCACGCGGTGTTTTAGGTGTAGACGCACAGTACTATTACTTGGCAATTGCAACAAATGCAACGGTTACGGATTTACCCGAAATCTGTACCGCACTTGGTATGACCGATGTACTAAATCTTGACGGCGGCGGTTCGAGTGCACTTTATATTAATGGAGGATATGTTGTTGGACCCGGTCGTTTTTTACCCAACGCGGTGGTTTTAGTACCGAAATAGACAATGTAATTTATTGTGAAACAACTACACGAAAAACAAAAAAAAGAAATAACAGAGACTGGAAACCGTCCAGAAAGATTAAACAAATGGCCTGACAAAGTATTGGGGCTTGATGCAGAGTTTGCTCAAGACATTGACCCCGCCAAATACCCTATCCTCTTCGAAACGTTTCGAAACAGTCAGATAGGTCAGCCAGCACTTGACCTTGAGCTCGCCATAAGTAGATGTTTTTACGACACTACCCCTGAGGAATCAGTATTGACTCCTGAGCAATGGCATTTCGTACGAAACAATGTTGACCAGCGAATGCTTACCGACGAGGACTTTGAATACGATGACGAAAAGGCTGAAGAAGATAGGGTGTTCCAACTCTTTATAGGCACATGGCCTTTACCAATACCGACAGAAGATGAAATATTACAACGCTTTGAGTCAGAACTGCACATGTATGCGGATGGAATACTCAGAACAATTAATCATGCGGTGACTAACCAACCTGAAGCCATGGTGTTTCTAGACAAATCGGCCAGACCAGTTGCTCATTTATTCAGACATCTATGGAAAGATGTTTTTTCAGGACAGGCAATGCCTTCTATTTATTTCGTGAGCTTTGGTAGAGAAAATCATGACTTAGGAGAGGATGGTGCTGTCGAGAAGTTTGTAGCTGAAGCCCAGAAACATTTACCACAACTTGCTCGAATGAAACAAATTAGCATTGTAGATGAAACTACCGCTTCAGGAGGATCCCTTGGAAATGCTAAATATACGTTAGCGCGTGCTTTTCCAAACCTAACTAAAATCGACGCTATTGAAGCCTTTGACGATGAACCTGCATGGGTGCACCAAGAACATCTGTCCAATCTTACCGACGATACGACTTACGAGCTAGGACTATCTATGGTTAGCAAAAGCCAACAAGCAATCATTAGAAACCCTGAGCTTATGGCTCTACTATCAACTGAAACACAAGCTCTTCTCATTAAAGAAGCCTCTGGATCAACTCAAAATGCCAACAAGGTTCGCAAAGAACTTGAAGGTTTAGCACATATTATTTCTAAACACATTGTTACCGCTGACCTACCACCCGTCCCGTACCAAGCGTATGTTAATCCAAAATCGGATGAGTTCTTCAAAGAAGAGGTTGGCTTTCACCTTAACGATCCGGTTGATGTTTTTCGATCAGCGTTATCTATGACATAATTAGGCATGGTGGTTTAAAATGATCCTGGAGTCAGAACGTACTTTTATTGTATTAACAGTACACATATGGTGGGTGTAGCTCAGCTGGCTTAGAATTTGCACTGCAAATTCTTATAAGTTTGGCATTGCCAAACTAAAGAGCACGCTCTACATTGCAAATCATGATAGTCAGAACGTACTTTAGGGCTGCTTGAAAACTTATGGTGGGTGTAGCTCAGCTGGTAGAGCGTCGGCTTGTGGT
>CAYZXG010000002.1:0-24904 GCA_964482365.1 uncultured Candidatus Saccharibacteria bacterium
CCAATATTATGGGATACTCGTGGTCAGTTTGCCCTTATATGGTTAGCTTTCAAAGTTGTCACCAATGACGATTTGATTTGGGACAACTATAACTGAAGATTAAGTATACTAAAATTTTTAAAATAAAACTTTTTCGATTGCATCTACATGAGTTGCATCAACCGCAATTCCATACAGAGAAGATGGCGTTATTGTTAGATAAAAGTGTAATCATAGGTAAAGGTATATTTACAGATCGGTAACTTCAAGTCCTGGGTTTGCACGCAGAGAAAGTATTTTTGCTCTGTCCTTTATTGGATCGAGAGAAAGTTGGTCGTACAAAAAATATCCAGCCGTTGCAATGTACGTTGCATTATCCGTTGCAAGCGAAAGGGGAGGAATACATACGGTAAGGTCAGGGAATTTCTCGCGAGTACTCGTAATAAACATCTCTTTGAGTCGTTGGTTTGCCGCCACCCCACCCGTTATTAAAAGTGATTGGGCGTTATGCTTTGTAACAGCGCGTAGTGTTTTGGTAACCAGTACGTCAAACGCTGCTTGTTGAAACGATGCGGCAATGTCTGCGGTGTTGAGTGTTCCGTTTTTGGTTTGTCTTTCTATCTCATACCTGACCGATGTTTTAAGTCCGCTGTATGAAAATTCAAAGTCAGGCGAATCAATCATTGGGCGTGGAAATTCAACGGCTTGTGGATCTCCATTTTTTGCACATTTTTCAATCTCAGGTCCGCCAGGGTAGGGAAGATTTAAAAGTCGCGCAACTTTATCAAACGCTTCGCCAACAGCATCGTCTCGTGTTGATCCCAAAAGAGTAAGATCGCCATGACCTTTTACCAACACAAGATCGGTATGTCCGCCGGATGCAATGAGTGCGATGAGAGGGAATTGGGGAGAAGAATCAGTAACTGGTAATTGGTAATTCGTAATTGGTAATTCGTGAATGGTAATGCGTAATTCGTAATTAGTAATTTGAGATTTTTGTTTTGCGGTCGAGTTACGAGTTACGAGTTGCAAGTTACGGTCAAATAGCCAACCTGAATAAATGTGTCCTACCAAATGATTTACGGGAATGAGCGGTTTGTTCCACAACAGACTTAAGGTTCGTGCAGTATCGACGCCGACTAAGAGTGAGCCAATGAGTCCAGGTCCAATGGTTACGGCAATTGCATCAATCGTTGATCGGTCAACACCAGCTTTTTCAAACGT
This sequence comes from uncultured Candidatus Saccharibacteria bacterium, assembly GCA_964482365.1. Lineage (GTDB taxonomy): Bacteria > Patescibacteriota > 4484-211 > 4484-211 > CAYZXG01. The sequence goes on from CAYZXG010000002.1 coordinate 1,204, forward strand.
CTCTTGTAACACGGGAATCATATATTCTGCTTGTTTTCGCGATGCAATTTCGGGCACAATTCCCCCGTATTTTTTGTGGATTTCAAGGCTGGTTGCTACAACACTTGAAAGAATAGTTACGCCGTCGTTTACAATCGCCGCGGCCGTTTCATCGCAACTTGATTCGATACTAAGAATTCTCATACGATTCCATTATAATGTGTTGATGTTAGGGCAATTATTAGCATGGTGGAAAAGGTATCGAGTATACGTTGCGGTGTTGTTGTGGGCGTACTTTTTGTTACAGATTGTGTTTTTTCTTCCGTTGTTTTTTGATACGGTATGGATTAAAGGCGTTGCGTTTGGTGACATATCTCCCATTTCGTTGCTGAGGTTTTATGACAGTTCTTTTTACATGACGATTGCACACACGCTTTATGATCCAGCGCATACGTTTTTTGAAGAGTTTCCTGCTTATAGCGGCGTTATGTATCTAACAAATCATTTCCCGATATTTCCGTTAATCATCCGTTTCTTTTCTCTGTTTATGCCAACAACAATGGCGGGCTTAGTGGCAAACGAAATGATGAGCGTTGTGGGAACGGTACTTATTTTTACGTTATTTCTTCAGTTTATGAAACCAAAAGAGGCGCTTGTCCTCAGTGTGTTTCAACTGTTGTTTCCTGTTCGTGCCCTTATTTGGCATCACATTGCAAATTCGGAACCTACGTATATGGTGTTTCTCACACTGAGTGTTTTATGTGTTGTTAAGAAAAAATATTGGTGGGCTCTACTTGCTGCTGTGATTGCACAAGCTACGCGGCCTATATCGATCGTGTTGTTTCCTTCGTTTTTTATTCTTGCACTTTTGGAAAAAAATAATCGTGTACCTAAAGTTATTGCAAGTCTATGTATTCCACTCACGTTTATTGCTATCGAATTGTGGTTCTATAAAACCATCCCTGGGTTTACCTTTGCCGGACGTCCGGGTGGGTTTTCGGGTTTGATCGGCACGTTTCCGTTTGCCAATATGTTTAATCTAAATTTTAATGCAGATGGCTCGTGGTATCTGATTTTTGCCATGATCGTTGGGCTTGTTACGCTTATAAAAAATCGAAACGAAGATGTTCGTTTTTTGCAACTTGCGGCGATTTCATTTCCGATGGTGTATCTTTCCGTCTTTATAAATCATCACGATATCTCTCGATATGTCTGGCCGTTTTTACCGTTTGTGGTTTTTATTCCCCTTAAAAATATATTTTTAGATCGACGAGTTCAGATTGCATTTTGTATTATGTTGCCGGCGATTTTTTTTGCAGCGTGGGGAGCATTGGTAACAAATCAAATGCCAATCGCACATCTGGTGTTTTGGTTACAAGCGGTGGGTGAATAGGCGTTAGTTAGATTCCCAAAATCTTTTGATATACCTCGGGTGTTATGCGTACGCTGCCTTCTTTTTGCATACGCTTTTTACCCTTTTTTTGTTTTTCCAAAAGCTTGTCTTTTCGCGTTCTATCACCGCCATACAGTTTTGCCGTTACGTCTTTTCGCATGGCAGATAATGTTTCGCGCGCAATAATTGTTCCACCAATCGCCGCTTGAAGGGGGAGCGTAAACTGTTGGCGCGGAAGTGTTTCTTTGAGTGTTGCTACAATTTTTTCGGCAATCTCATTGGCACGATCTTTAACCACCAGTCGCGACAAACTTTCTTCTTTTTGTTTGTTCAAATAAATATCAAGTTTAACGAGTTCTACCGGTCGATATTCGCTAATTGAGTAATCAAACGATGCGTACCCAGAAGATACGGATTTTATACGATCAAAAAACGTGCTAATCACATCAGAAAGTGGAATGCTGTACGTTAACTCTGAGCGAGTACTAAAAGAAGTGACCGATTCTTGAATGCCTCTATGGTTTTGTGCAACCTGCATAACGCCACCCAGATACTCGTTTGGTGAATACAAAATCACGGTGCACCACGGTTCGGTTGTTAACGTTGTTGTGCCTGGTTCGGGCAGATCTTGTGGGGCTTGCACATCAATAATGTCACCGCTTGCTTTTGTTACGTGATACAAAACGCTTGGTGAGGTGAGTTGCGTTAATATCCCAAACTCTTTTTCAATACGTTCTCGAATGATCTCAACGTGTAACAGTCCTAAAAACCCGCATCTAAATCCCGATCCGAGCACGGTAGATTTTATGGGTGTAAACGTGAAAGCAGCATCGGTTAAGTTAAGTCGCTCAACTGCTTCGCGAAGTTCTGTTATCTCATCACCGTCGTCAGGAAACAGATTGGCAAACACCATGGGAGTTGGTTCCCGATAATCCGAAAGGGGAGTTGTTGCCGGGTTAGATGCTTGGGTAATTGTTTCACCGACTCGTACGTGCGTTATGTCTTTAAGACCGGTTGCAATGTAACCTACTTCGCCCGTAAGGATTGTTTGTCCGGGAATGTATGTTCCGCTGTTGTAACCAATTTCAACGGGTTCAAAGCTGGTATGTGAATGCATAAGTGTTAATTTTTGTCTGTTGGTAACCTGTCCATCAACAACGCGAACAAGCGCAACCACACCTTTGTAGTCATCGTAATAACTATCAAAAACCAACGTCTTAAGTTGTGCGTTTTGTGTTCCTGTGGGAGACGGAATGTTTTTAACAATTGAGGCAAGCAAGCTGTCGATCCCTTCTCCTGTTTTTGCACTGGTGTAAATAAATTCATCTTCAGAAAACCCAAACGTTTCCATCATGTCCAGGGTAATGCCGTCTTTGTCTGCAGCGGGAAGATCAATTTTGTTAACAACAGGAATTATTTTTAGCCCCGCATCTTTTGCTTTGGTGTAGTTGGCAAGTGTTTGGGCTTGTATGCCTTGTGCCGCATCGACTAAAAGTAGTGCACCTTCGCACGCCGCCAGTGCACGGTTTACTTCGTACGAAAAGTCAATATGCCCTGGTGTGTCAATGAGATTTAGAATGTAATCCGTTCCATTCATCGAATGTTTCATGCGCACTGCTTGAAGTTTGACCGTGATGCCACGCTCGCGCTCAATGTCGATGTTGTCTAAAAATTGTTCTTTCATATCCCGATCACTAATCGTGTGGGTTGTTTGTAGTAATCGATCAGCAAGCGTTGATTTTCCGTGGTCAATATGCGCTATGATCGAAAAATTCCGGATGTTTTCCATACGTTGCATTATACCTATACCGTATATGATTAGGGTATGATAAGCGTTATGGGTCAATTTTTTGAGAAATTGTTACGTAAGAATTACGTTATACATATCCTTGTTGCGTGCATTGTGATTGCTCATGGCGTGTTGTCGTACGCGAGCGGGTTTAATGATTCGCCAACGGTTGATGAATTGCAACACATCCCCGCAGGATATATAAATGTGGTCAAGCAGGATTTTCGGTTTAATATGGAGAAGCCGCCGATTTTTAAACAGCTGAGTGCACTTCCGCTTACGCTTTTGGATCTTAACTTTCCTACTTCTACCGAGTTATGGCAGGGTGGCCCATCAAAGTCATTAGAGGTAGGAAACGCGTTCTTTTTTCAAAGTGGTAACGATGCGCAAACTATGATTCGGTATGCACGGTTTCCCATGGTTTTATTATCGATGCTTTTATGTTTTTATATCTATCTATGGACGGCACAACTTACTAACCGATACGTTGGACTGCTTGCGGCATTTTTGTACGCTGTGTCACCAAACTTTTTAGCTCACGCAACGCTAGCAAATACTGATGTGCCGGCGGCGCTTGGGGTGTTTCTTGTGTTATTTGCGGGTCGGAACTTTTTGATCAGCAGGTCAACAAGGTCTGCGGTTTTGTTTGGACTTGCTTGTGGTTTAGGAATGCTTTTTAAACAATCGGTTCTTCTTGTGATTTTGATCGTATGTGGATTTTATGTGTATCAAGAAGTTAAGATGACCAAAGCTCAGCGCGCATGGTCGAAAAACTTTTTTCGTAACGGTATCCTGTCTGCGGCTGTTGGTTTTGCGTTAATGTATGTGAGTTTCCTTTTTGCAAGTTTCTCCTATCCTTCACAAGATGCGGCCACTCACGTGTTGTCGTTCACGCAAGATTGGCGTATTCCCAACAGTGAACTGTTGTCGCGTCTTTCCCAAAACGTAATTACCCGACCCGTGGTTCTTTTTGGAATAGGTCTTGTGCGTGAAATAATTCATAGTGAGAGCGTTGATACCACGTTTCTTTTGGGTGATTTCTATCGGGGGGGTAATGTGTGGTATTTTCCTACGTTGTATCTTTTAAAAACTCCCATATATTTTCACATTCTTACGCTCGTTGCTGCAGTGGGTGTTGCGTTTGGTTTTAAAAAACTACGGGCACATCTTTTTTCAAAGCAGCGCGGAATAGACATCGTAATAATTTCCAGCACCATTTTTTTGTATGGATCGATTGCGCTTAATGCTCGTCTCAATTTGGGGATTAGACATGTGTTGCCCATTGTTCCTCTCATTATTATTCTCGTCTCATGCGGAGTGTGGGCGTGTTGGAAACTTGCTACGCGTATGGTGCTAAAAGGTTTGTTGTTTTTTGGCATAAGTCTTATGGTGGTCTCGGCTGTGTTTGTTTCTTTATCAGAATTTCCCGCGTATCTTTCGTTCTACAACGTACTTTCTGGCGGAACAGAAAAAGGATACACCGTTGCGATTGATTCAAACTTCGATTGGGGTCAGGATTATGTACGTCTTGGTCAGTGGGTCAAGGATAATAATGTATCCAAACTTTACGTTGATTGTCAGCCGTTTTCTGACGCGTCTTTACAGTATTATCTGGGGAGTTCATATGTGCGGTTTAGGGGTTCGGCCGCGTGGTGGAATAATATCGATACACTCTCAACGATTTCTGAGTTGCCATCAGGTTCACTGGTTGCCATTTGTGCGTCAAGTTTAAAAAGTGCCCTGTATGCAACGGATGGTGTAGACGGTGAATTTATTCCAAGTTATCCGAATTTCATCAGTAGAAATCCGGACTACCGTGTTGGAGAATCTATACTTATCTATCGAGTCGAGTAGGTATGTGAAAGATGTTATTTAACAAAATTACTACATCAATCAAAATAAACGCAACGTATATTGTTGTGTTCCTGCTTGTTTCCTATGGAGCATTGTCGTATGCAAGTGGTTTGCATGATTCTCCAACAACTGACGAAGCCCAACACATTGCGGCAGGATATATAAATTTTGTCCTGCACGACTATCGAATCAATATGGAAAAACCACCCCTGTTTAGATTATTGAGTGCACCTCTGCTTATGTTTGCTGATCCTATAATTCCTGTGACAGACAAAAGTTGGGAGGAGGGAGCGATTAGTTCTTGGGATTTTGGGAATGCATTTTTTTATCTTTACGGTAATGATGCCGACCTGATTCTTATGATTGCAAGGATACCCATGGTTATGCTAGCCATGGGGTTAGGTCTGATTTTGTACCTGTTTACCAAAGAACTTGCAGGAGAAGATGCAGCGTTGATTGTGGTTTTTTTGTTCGCATTTTCTCCTTCCTTTTTGGCACACGGAAAGTATGTTAATACAGATGTTCCTGCGGCTTTTGGATTTGTGTTGGTTGTCTATAGATATTGGTGTTTCATGAAAAAAACATCGCGGATTGAGGCAGTATTACTTGGCATCTCAATCGGCATTTCTGTGATGTTAAAACAATCGGTACTACTTGTTGTTTTTTGGATCACTCTATTTATAAGTGCAAGAGCTTTTTTCTTAATGTTTCACAAAAATTGGCGTGAGGTACGCATTTTGGTGGGGGAAACAGTTTGTGCTGCCATGGTTGCATTATTACTGATATATGGTATGTATTGGTTTGCGAGCTATCTATACCCCGAAAGCGTGATGTTTCAGCATGTCAATAGTTTCATGTATCGTTGGCAAATCGTTTTACCTCAGAATGTGGTGGATTTGCTTTCAAATAGAACTACTCGGCCCTTGGGTCTTTTTGTAGTTGGGGTATTGAGAGAAATGCGTCGGGTTGCTAGTTATCAGGTTCAGTATTTTCTGGGGGAATACTCAGTGTATGGAGGATGGAGAACATATTTCCCGATTTTGTATTTATTAAAGACGCCGATTGCATTTCACGTGGTTTCGGTTGTTGCATTTGTTGGAGCGATAATTGACTTTTCTTGGGTAAAAGTAAAAGCAATCTCTTGGGAGAATGCTCTTCCGTATATAACAATGGCCGTTGTTGTGGGGAGCTATATGTTAGTAGCGATTTACTCACCGTTAAACATCGGAGTTCGCCATATAATTCCGTTGTTACCCTATGTCATGATTATTGTAGCAATTGGATGTAGTGGTGTAATTCGAAAACATAATTTGCCACTTATGGTTGTGCTCATAGTTGCTGGAGTGTCGTACCTATGGGTTGGTCTGAGCGAATTTCCACATTATCTTTCTTATTTCAATCAGATTTCTGGCGGAACACGGAAGGGTTATGAGATCTCGGTTAGTTCCGATTATTCTTGGGATCAGGACTATAAGAGGTTTGGCGAATGGGTGCGTGAAAATGGGGTAGAAAAGATACCCGTTGATTGTGGTTATGGTAGGGACGCGGCGTTCAATTATTACGCTAAGGATTTCACCGAGCCGTTCCGTGGTTCAAGCTCTTGGTTACAGGAATCCAGCAAACTTCAAGACATCTCCGAATTATCTAAAGGTGATTTGTTGGGAGTTTGCGTCCCAATATTGTACGGCGGGTATTATGTTATGGAGGGTCAGGAGTTCCATGTTCGATACGATTATCAGACGCTTAGAAATATGCAGCCTATTGACCGTGTTGGTACGTCGATTTTTATTTACCGATTTTGAAGATAGAGAACCATATTAGAAACGCTCGCCGTGGTTCTGTATGGTATCGTAAATAAGAATCATTTATGCGTATCAAAACAGTAGTGCTTTACGCAAGCGTTCCGTTGACAACCATTGCATTATGGTATTTTAACGGTGGCATGTGGATTACGCCGGATGTGTTTTTTGTTTTAGCCTTGGTTGTTGCTTTGTGTACGCAAAGAGCGCGGTTGTTTCTTATTGATTGGTCGTTTTTTTTACTGATTTTATTTTCATATGAAGCGTTGCGGGGTATTATTCCTGATGCGTATGGACGAGCAGTTCGACAAGGACTGATCGACATCGATACCTATCTTTTTGGTCGTGTTCCAAGCGTTGTGTTGCAACAATTTTTGTGGAAAGGTTCACCGCAGTGGTACGATGTGTTTTTTACGGCCGTGTACGTTATGCATTTTGTAACGCCGCTTTTGTTTGGGTATGCATTGTGGAGACAGTCTCGTGAAAAATATTACCGATTCATTGTTTCGCTCGTTATGCTTTCGTTTGCTGCGTTCACTGTTTATTATTTCATTCCGGCTGCACCGCCATGGCTAGCCGCACACGAGGGGATACTTTCGGGAATTACACACATACAAACCCAGGTGTATATGAGTCTTGGTGCATCGATCGGACTTGTGGTTCCTGATGTGTTAACCATCTATGATTTGGTTGGTGCGAATGCGGTTGCAGCGCTACCATCACTTCATGCCGCGTATCCATTTTTATTGTTCTTATTTGCGCGCACATATTTTGGAAAAAAGGTTACGTCACTTGCTGCTTTATATATGGTTACGGTTTGGTTTGCGGTTATCTATCTTGGTGATCACTATGTGGTTGATGTCTTACTTGGAATTGTGTTCGCGGGAATTGCGTATGTTGTAGCCAATTATGCAATCGACAAATTCTCACATTCACCCACATATCACCAACTATTGTCGTTGGATCATTGGTTACAAAATGTAGAAACCCCATCAGTACGTAAAGACGTAATTTCAAAGAAGAATTAAATGTTTTTAGGTGACGTCGATTTAGGTTTTGTCACTGTTTCAGGGAGTCTACTGTTAAGAAAAAGTATAGTACTAGTCGTTTTGGTGGAGATGGGGGGAGTCGAACCCCCGTGCACACGTTGTTAATAAAAATTAGTTATACAAGCTTTACGATGAATGATAAATGTGCAAAATCGATAAATACCTGACAAATATGACACCACACACCGTTTCCGTCAGGAACAAAGTTACGGGGTGATGCCGGATAATTCCTTATTACGCAAAAGCGTATGCGGGAGCCACCGGAGCAACATATTGTGTATTGCCGTTTGTTGTTTGATTACTGTTATTTAGCGAGGATATGTAATCTTCCTCGGCTTGCTAATGAGTACGCGCAAATGTGTCGAACCAAGCATCCCCATGAATTGCGGTTGACTAGTACGTATATTTTTTCAATGTTCGGTCAATTTCTCTTTTTACGTCACGTTCTTTGAGGGTTTTTCTCTTGTCGTATTGCTTTTTGCCCCGTGCTAAGCCAATTTCCACCTTTATTAAACCCTGCCGTACAGTATACATCCGTAAAGGCACAATTGTCAAGTTTTTTCCCGCTGTATCAGCCATGAGATCCTCGGCTTCACTTTTTTTTATAAGGAGGTCACGTACTCGATATGCCTCGTGTTGATCAAGGGGGGATGCCTTGTCGTACGGGCCAAAATAGGCATTCATGAGCGTTAAGTGGCCATTCTGATCAAATCGCGCAAAACTTTCGGTTATGCGAGCATGACCTGTTTTTGCGGACTTTACCTCGGTACCACGCAATGAAATGCCCACTTCAAGGGTTTTTAGTATCTCGTATTCCTGATGTGCCTTTTTGTTTGTTGCAAGCGTTGGCATGGTTTGATTATAGCCCATTACCGGCAGCGTTTTGGGTTTCGGTTTATAATTGGTTCCGGTGGAAGTGTTATCGGTATTACTAGACATATTGTTTCCTAAAAAGTGCGTACATTGCGGTATGCCCGGTAGACTTTTGTGTGATTCGTGCCTGCGTTCTATTCCGTATCTTACAACTCAATTCTGTCCTGCGTGCGATACATCTTCGGTGTTGGGTTTTTCTAACCACGGTTGCTTGCAATCCTCATCACTTGATCAGCTCTATAGTGTATGTTGGTATCGCAAACAGGTAGTTAGTCTAATTGGTGCATATAAATATGGACATAGTGTTCGGGCTGTAGCAAGCGTATTCCGTGATCTTATCGAGCGCGCTACTTCTGAGGACTTAGTATTTGCATGGGACCACGCCGTGTTTGTACCAATTCCACTTCACCCCAAAAAACGTTCAGTGCGTGGATTTAATCAATCCGAAGATATTGCACACATGCTTGCCGATATATTTGATGGTTGTGTAGATACCTCTCTTGTATCGCGCACAAAAAATACTGTTTCACAAACAACGCTTTCGCATAAAAATCGAAAAGGAAATGTAATAGGCGCATTTTCTGTACACACTCATGCCGGGATTGACTCAGAACGTCCATACGTGTTGGTTGATGATGTGGTCACAACGGGTAGTACGCTTGAGGCGTGTGCTAAAGCCATTAAAAGCGAAACATCAATTACTACCATTAATGCCTTTACATTTGCACGTGGATAGCGTTGGTATTAATTTAACAGAATCTGGTGCCATGCTCCATCGCTATATAGGTAGAGAATGGTTCCGTCGTCGTTTGAAATAATGTCTGAAATGTTACTTAGGTTTGAAACCTCCAAGGATTGTTGGTACGTTCCACTTTTGTCAAAAATTAAAAGCAGGTTTCCTGACGATATGATTAGTGTTGATGAGTCTACTCCCGTTGTTATTCGTGAACTTGACACTAAAGGTGGAAATGTACCCCGGAGCGAAAATGGATCTGTTTTTCCAACGGTGAGTTTTTTAACTGAATCCGGAAATAATAGGTAGACTGATCCATCGATCGCAATATCTTGTGCGGTTGCTAAACTAAGCGTCTCTTTCTGGTATATCGACGGAGCATCGTTTGGTGAGACAGGCCCTTGATATTTCCAAATGTTAGATGTTTCTGGGTCCAGAAGATAGATGTTGTCAAGATAACTTTCAGCGCTTGTAATTGTTCCCCACTGCTCAGACGGATTAATAATAGTATTTCCGTTAATGCCAGCTATCTCGCTTTCTGGGTTGGTTAAAAAATGTAAGGAAAGATTTTCGGGTAATGTTGTTGGTGTTGAAGAGGATTTTGAAACGTTGTACGCAAGTCTAAAAATTTCAGCAGCCTTTTGATCAATCTCGTCCTTTTTCATTTGATAGGTATCAGATCGTATTCCTTCAACTTGGCCGAGTAGGTCACTTGCATCATTAACCAGATTAAGCGATTCCTGAGGATTAAGTGCAGCGATTTGGGTTGCTTTTTGTAAATTGTTGTCGATGGACTCTATTGTTTTCGCAACTTCTTCTTTTTGAGAGTTTGTATTATTAACGTATATCGTTATGGCAATACTTATGGTTAGAAGAATAAAAAGGCTTGTTAAAAACATCCATTTACGAGGTTTGTTTGCTCCGTCATTTTTTACGGTAATTTCAGGTTTTTTCTTAAAGATTTTTGGGAATGAAGGGAGTTTAATTGCAGGACGTGAAAAGTGTCGTGCGCGTTTAAATTTTTTGTCTTTTTGTGGGAGCTCAATCTGAATAATTTCTTCTTCTCCGGGAGTTGGGTCAATTGAAATATAGGTAGCGTGTGCGTGAAGGGGTAGATCTTCGGGGTTGTTGTGCTGTTTTGCAAAGGTGTCTTCTAACATGCGTGAGAATTCTTCGGGAGTTTCGTCTTGGTGTTCACGAAGGGAAGGAGAAAGTATTTTTTGCCAAAAACCTTCGCTACATACTAGTAGAAGATCGTGGTCTTTGAGTTGGAGTGATCCAATAGGGTCTTCGTCAAAATCAATAAACTCATTAATTCTTCTTACCCCAATGTGTCGATGAGATTGGTTTACATATAAGAGGACATCTCCCCAAATCGCAAAAAAAGTTATGTAGAAAGATGCGCCAACATAATGTTCTTTAACAAACTCCAGCGACTTTGAATGTGCATCCTCTAATGCATCAAGTGGACTTCCGTGACCTTCACCTTCAAAATAGTTTTTTTGTGCGAGGTGATAAGTTTCAAGGTTAGCTTCCGAAAGGTTTACTGTTTGACCTACAAGGTTTGCGGCTTCAATAAGCATTCCCAAATGACCTCGGTGTTGCCTTAAGTTACTATCGGTGATTTCCTCGAAAAACAGAGAGCTTGTTGCTTTTTGAGTGACAACAAGTTTTTCTCCTAAGCGTTTGTGAGCGAGAGTAAGGGAATTATCCATAATACAAGCGTACTAATGAGTGTACCAACGGTTACCATAAAAAACAATATTGCAGTTATGAGAAGGATGGGTGAAAGTGATGTTTTAACGAGTCTGTTAAGAAGTCTAACCTTACCGATTGTTACCCACGCGAAAAGGCACATAATCGCAGTGCACAAAATGATCAGTATTACGAACATGTCTTTGAGTAGCATTTCTGGATTGGTGAATATTGTTTCCATATAGTTGTTGTTAGGGTAAAAGTTTTACAATGTGTTCTTGAACGATGTTTGGGTTTGGTATGTATTTAAGGTGAATGTTTTGGTTGGTTCCGGCGGTTTGGATATATAAATTTCCAAAGTTAAATATGATGCCCCAAATTCCACCTTGCGTATAGCGTACATCTTGGATTTCTTGAAGTTGGGCTTGCGTTGTTTGTGTGTGAAATGGTGCTTGAAAATTTACATCTACCACGCGGATGTTGGTTACTAAGACTACATTAAAAAACCAGCTTACCACATTAATAAATGCATAATAAAAGATTGCAAGTCCATATACAAACGAAATGAGAGTCCATTCAGGTTCTGAGAATAGTGCCAAAATGTTGAGTGCAGAAAATTCAGAAGGAAGTGAATTAAGAAGGGTAATGATTTGGCCGGGAATGAAAATTGCGATGAGCGTTATGGTGATCCAGGGAACGTTTGTTATTGCATCTTGCCTAAGCATAAGATGAACTACCTCGCCTTGCCGTTGTGTTTCAAAGTTAATGGTTGGGATATTTACTGGATCGTAGACAAAGGTGGCAAAAGGGTTTAGGAGAGAAGACATAACGATATTATACGGATTGTTATTGCTGATGTATACTTTGGGTGAAATTGCTTTTGACAGGGGATAATTGTCTTTGTCAGTACTAGTTGTCAAAAGACAACTAGCTAATAACCTGAGGCTTGCATCAGGTTATACGGCGCAGTGGCGAAGTGGTAACGCTGCGGTCTGCAAAACCGCGATGCAGGGGTTCGATTCCCCTCTGCGCCTCCAAGGTACTTGATTAGTAAATCAAGTACCTCGTAGTTTTTGTAAACAAAAACTACACGTTCCAATCCTGGGGGGTTCGTTGATTAAGAATGCTTCGTGTGGAATAATTCGCTGTATTATAGGCGTGTGCTTGCTCATGTGAGGTTCCTCTGTTAGAATACACTCGCGATGAGAAAAGGAGCCGTACGTAAAACGAAAGTGAAACGTACGTTTTATTATTCTATTGCGCTGTGAAGCGGTTTTACGGCGTAATGAATGAGTGGTGGTTTTATTAAATCGAAGTTTACTGTTCGTGTGATGTAAATCTTCCTGAAACGTGAGGTGAGTTATAGATAGGACCGATTCATTAGGCTTAGTATATTTTTGAAATAATAGCGATATGGAAAAAGAACAAAACATCCAGCACGTACGTGCTTACAAATTAGAGATGACACAATTGTTTACGCCGGAAGGTGTGTGTATACCCGTAACGGCAGTTAAAGTTGTTGAAGGCGAACTTCACGCAGGTGACGTTGTTAGCGTAAGGGCGGTTTCAAAAGGAAAAGGGTTTGCTGGTGCTGTTAAAAGGTATAGCTTTGGTGGTGGTCCAAAAACTCATGGACAGTCAGATCGACACCGGGCTGTTGGTTCAATAGGACAGGGAACATTTCCTGGCCGTGTGTGGAAAGGTAAAAAAATGCCTGGTCGAATGGGCAATGAAAACATAACGCTCAAAAACATTGTGGTTGTAGAAAAGTTAGATGATTCTATATTTTTTTTGAAAGGACCACTTCCAGGAAGTAGAACATCTGTCATTAACTGTACTGTTACAAAACGAGCAGAAAAAATTGAAGTTCCCGTTGAGGCGCACGTGATAGAATCGTCTGACCAAACCGCCGAACAAACAGCGTAAACACCATCATGGAAATACCACAATACGATATAAAAGGAAACAATCAACCAGCTGTAGATGTGAGCGATGATACGTTTGGGGTTGCGCTTAATAAAAAGCTACTTGCGCAGTATGTACAAATTCATCACGAAAATGTGTCTATCGGAACACGCAAAACCAAAGATCGAGGAGAGGTTAGTGGTGGAGGTAAAAAGCCGTGGCGACAAAAGGGAACGGGCCGTGCGCGTGCAGGTTCTTCACGTTCTCCTGTGTGGGTAGGGGGCGGACATATTCACGCAATCGTTCCTCATCTTGATACCCATGTTCGAATGCCAAAGAAAATGCGTGTTAAAGCTCTTTCGGTAGCCTTGTCATGGCACGCAAAGCAAGGATCACTTTTTGCGGTTACACAATTTACCATGGAAAAACCTAAAACAAAAGATGTTGTCGCGTTTCTTGCAAGTCGTGACTTGACCGGCAAGTCAGTACTGTTTATTACCAATGAGATGGATAAATCCTTTGTTAAGTCAGTGTCGAATATTCAAAAAGTTGATGTGATTGCTGCCTCGCAATTAAACGCCTATTCAGTGTTATCCCACTCTGTTGTTGTGTGCATCGGTGATTCGTATAAAACATTATAACTATGATACAAAAACCAATAATTAGTGAAAAATCAATGAGACTTGCAACAGAGCAAGTGTATATGTTCGAGGTCTCTATTGATTCAAACAAAAAAACAATTGCCAACGATATTGAGTCTTTGTATGGGGTAAAACCAAGCGCGGTTCGAGTTCAAAAGCGAATTGGAAAATCAAAGCGAGTGCTTCGTGCGAAAAAAACAAGACAAACCAAAACGCGAAAATTTGCGTATGTTGTTGTACCAAAAGGTAAAAGTATTCCAGGTTTTGATAAAGTTCTTGAAGTAGATGAAACGGAGAACAATGAAAGTTAAAGCATTAAAACCAGTAACACCAGGACAAAGAGGCCGCGTTGTCATAGTCGGCGACAATCTCACCAAAAAGAGGCCAGAAAAAAAACTAACCGTACCAAATAAAAGCACGGGTGCGAGGTCAAAAGGAAGAATAACTGTTCGAGGTCGTGGCGGCGGACACAAACGACTGTATAGAATCATTGATTTTATTAGGCGAGAAAAACAGAACATGTTGGCAGAAGTTATTGCACTTGAGTACGATCCAAATCGTTCGTGTAATATTGCCCTTATTTCTTATGCTGATAATGAAAAACGATACATCATCGCACCGGAAGGTCTTGAGATCGGTACTAAAGTTGAGTCTGGTGAGAATGTAAAGGTTGCGGTAGGGAATGCGATGCCGCTTAGGTTGGTGCCGGTTGGAACGCATGTTCATAATGTGGAGTTGCATCTTGGTCAGGGTGGTAAAATGGTGCGATCGGCTGGTCAGTCGGCGCGTGTGATGGCAAAAGATGCGGGGTTTGTGCAAGTAAAGTTGCCTTCAGGTGAGATCCGGTTGTTTAGTGAAAAGAATTTTGCAACAATTGGGCGTGTATCAAACGCTGAGCATTCTCAGCGGGTGTTGGGTAAGGCAGGTGTTAGTCGTTATCTTGGGTTCCGTCCAAAGGTTCGGGGGACTGCAATGGCGGCTGGGGAACATCCACATGGTGGTGGAGAGGGTAGAACAGGGACTGGTCGACCACCGCGAACAAAGTGGGGCAAGAAAGCGTATGGAGTTAGAACACGAAGTAAAAAGAATAAACGCAACCCACTTATTGTAAAAAGGCGTGGGGAAAAATAACATAACATGTCACGATCACTAAAAAAAGGACCATACGTTGATGAAAAGCTTCTGAGCAAAGTGGCTAAGGTAGAGGCGTCTGGAAAGAAACAACCCATAAAAACGTGGTCACGTCAGAGTACGATCTCGCCACAGTTTGTTGGGCATACGTTTCAAGTACACAATGGTAAAGATTTTATAGACGTGTTTGTTTCTGAATCCATGGTTGGTCATAAACTTGGTGAGTTTTCCGCAACAAGAAAATTTGTAGCGCATTCACGAAAGGGTTTTGAAAAGCCGGTCGCATAACTATGGTTAAAAAAGTAGCAGCAACAACTAAAAATTTACGCATGTCACCGTTTAAGGTTAGGGCTGTTGCAAACCAGGTGCGCAACATGCCACTATCTGAAGCGCGTGCATATTTAGGATTGTCTCAAAAGAAAGCCGCACAATATTTATTAAAAACCATAAATAGTGCTGTTGCGAATGCGACACACAATAGCTCAATGCCTGAGTCAGAGCTGAAACTTCTTAACCTTCAGATCGGAGAAGCCAATACATATCGAAAACCTAAATATCGTGCACGCGGACGAATGGACATTATGAGAACTACGTTTAGTCATATATTTGTCGAAGTAGGTATGGATTTTGTTGAAGAAAAGGTGGTCAAGACTGAAAAAACAAATCAAGTTGAATCGCCTAGGAAAACAGTTGAGGAAGCCAAAGTAACTAAAAAACAAGAAAAAAGCAAAGCGGTAAAAGAATCATCAACAAAGAAAGGAGAAAAGGCGTAAACACCGTAATCGGTGATTTGCTTTATTACATATGGGACAAAAAGTACATCCACGGGGATTTCGACTGGTTTTCACCAAAGAATGGAATAGTGTGTGGCATGATAACCGAAATTACGCCGCATATGTCATGCAAGACAATAAAATCAGACAGCATCTTATGAAAGAAGTCGGCTCGGCTGGTATTGATCAACTCACTATCTCTCGCTCGATAAATGACGTTACGATTGATTTGATTGTTGCTCGTCCAGGGCTTGTAATTGGACGGGGCGGTTCAACGATTGAGCGTATAAAGAAAGATTTGGACGCTATGATTGATGGTCGTGTGCGCCTTAATGTGCAAGAAGTGCAGAATCCGGATTTGTCGGCAGTTATTGTTGCCGAAAATATCGTCCGGTCAATTGAACGACGATATCCTTACAAACGTGCAATTAGCGCAGCAATGAAACGAACGATGGATTCAGGGGCAACAGGAATTAAAATCTTTATTGGAGGCCGACTTGGCGGAAACGTCATAGCCCGGCACGAGAAGTTTCATGAAGGTTCTGTTCCAACATCAACTCTGTCGCGAGACATTAAGTACGCTTACCGTTTTGCAAAGACAAAGTACGGCACTATTGGTATTAAAGTGTGGATCGCACAACCCGAAGAGAAAAAATAAATTAACATGTTAGAACCAAAGAAACTAAAATATCGACGACAATTTAAGGGCAAGAACCGCGGCAAGGCAACGCGTGGTACACTAGTGAGCTACGGTGAGTATGGGTTAAAGGCGTTAACACACGGTGCAATTACAGCCCGAGAAATTGAAGCTGCTCGAAAAGCAATTCGTGGCTATGTAAAACGTGGAGGTAAGGTTTGGATCCGAATTTTCCCCGATGTTCCGGTTACCAAAAAGCCTGCCGAAGTGCGAATGGGTTCAGGAAAAGGACCGTTTGACCATTATATTGCAAAGATTAAACCCGGACGAGTATTGTTTGAAATGTCGGGTGTTGAAGAAGAAGTCGCAAAAGAGGCCATGAGACGTGGTGGTCATAAATTACGCGTTCGTACCCGTTTTGTTCGGAAGGAGGATAGTGAGTAAGAAAAAAGATATCCTTGCTAAACTACGAGAAAAAACAGCAGATGAGCTTGTAAAAGAGGCTGGTGTGATCGTAAATGACCTTAAAAGCAAGCGAGTTGGTAGACATTTTGGCGATAGTGTAAAATCACACGAGTTGCGTGCATTGAGGATCGAGCGAGCTAGAATGCTAACGATAGCAACACAGATAGTAACTAAAAAGTCAGAAAAATAAATTTACATGGCAAAACAAATAATAGGAACTGTTTTACGAAAAAGTGGAGAACATACCATCTCCGTTGGAGTCGATGTTATGAAAGTGCATCCTCGTTATCGCAAGCGGTACACGCGAACAACTGTCTATCAGGTGCATGACCCTAAAGATGTTGCCACGGTTGGTCAACAAGTGACCATTGTTGAGACACGTCCAATTTCGAAAACAAAGAGATGGATTGTAGTGAACACAGAAAGCGAGAAAAGCTAACTTATGTTACAAATCGGATCTAACTTACGATTAGCAGATAATAGTGGTGCAAAAGGGTTGCTCATTATCGCAATTCCAGGTGAAGGCAAAAAGAAATATGCTTCACTGGGGGATATTATTTCCGTTGTGGTAAAGGGTGCAATTCCAACGAGTGGTATGGAGGATGGTTCACGCGTACGCGCGGTTATTGTTCGTACCGCAAAAGAGGTGAGAAGAAAAGATGGCAGTTATATTCGGTTTGACGATAATGCGGCGGTAATCATTAATGCGAATAAAGAACCAGTAGGGACACGAGTGTTAGGTCCCATAGCACGTGAAGTTAAAGATCGAGGATACAATAAAGTTGCATCATTGGCAAAGGAAGTGTGGTAAAAACATGAACATAAAATCAAAAGATATTGTTGTAATTAAAACTGGAAAAGATAAAGGAACACGTGGTCCTATAGAAAAGGTTTTTCCTACAAAAAACAGAATCATTGTAGGGGGGGTTAATATTGTAAAACGTCATGCCAAAAAAACAAGCACACGTGGCGGTGGAATTGTTGAAAAACCAGCAGCGATTGATGCGAGTAACGTGATGCTCATTTGCCCTCATTGTGATTTAGCAACCCGCGTTTCATATCAAATACAAGATGGTGAAAAAAAGAGAATGTGTAAAAAGTGTAAAAAGGTGATCTCATAATTATGGAAAAAAGTAGCATGTCCACACTATACAAAGAGACGGTAGCACCAGGGATGCTTTCAAGCGGAATGGTGAAAAATATTATGGCAGTACCAAAGATTGAAAAAGTTATTGTGAATACCGGTATTGGTGAAATAAAAGAAAATGAAGAAATGATCAAACATCTTTTTGAGCAGATGACACTGATCACCGGTCAACGTCCCGTCATTGCAAAGGCAAAAAAGTCTATTGCAGGTTTTAATGTTCGCGAAGGACTTCCCGTTGGTATTCGAGTAACACTTCGCGGAGAACGAATGTATCAATTTTTGGATAAAGTCTTTAACTATGTTCTTCCCCGAACGAGAGATTTTCAGGGTCTTGCCCTCTCAGGGTTTGATGGGAATGGAAATTATTCGTTTGGATTAACTGAGCAACTTCCGTTTTTAGAGGTTGATCCAAATAAAGTGCGTCGTTCGTTTGGGCTTCAAGTAACCATTGTTACGTCGACATACGATGATACAATGGCACGTGAGCTTCTCAAAGGACTCGGATCCCCGTTTGAAGAAGAAAACAAATAACTTATGGCACAAAAAGCATGGATAAATCGAAACAACAAAAGAATAGCAGAGGGTAAAGTAACCCAAGTACGAAATCGCTGCAATATGTGCGGGCGACCGCATGGATACATAAGAAAATTTGGGTTGTGCAGAATCTGTTTTAGAGAGCAAGCATTAAAAGGAAATTTACCCGGTATTGTAAAGTCGAGTTGGTAATACATCATGATTACAGATCCAATTGCAGATATGCTAACAAGAATTAGAAACGCTTATATGGCGCGTCATGTGTCTGTGGATATTCCGTATTCAAAAGAAAAAGAAGGTATCGCTAAAGTTCTCGCTCAGTATAGTTTTCTCTCGAACGTAACTGTTTCGGGTCTGGGTAAGGACAAAATTATAGGAATAGAGCTTGCGTATGACGAAAAAGGTGCTTCGGTAATGAAAAAACTGAGGAGAATTAGCAAGCCAAGTGTACGAACCTACCGTCGTTCAAAAGAGATAAAACCTGTTCGCGGAGGGTTTGGTTTGCATATATTAAGTACAAATAAAGGTATTATGTCGCACGAGGATGCACGGAAAAACAATGTTGGTGGTGAAGTGCTTGTAGAAGTCTATTAAGAAGGAAAATCGTAAATCATATGTCACGCATAGGAAAACAACCAATACAAATACCAGCAAATGTTACGGCAACGGTACATGACTCGCTTATTACCGTTACGGGGGCAAAAGGTGAATTGTCGTACAACGTGTCACCTCTTGTTAGCGTTCGTGTTGAGGATGGTGCAATTATTTTTACTATCGATAAGGATTCACGCGAAGCACGTGCTCAGTGGGGGTTGTGGCGCAGTTTGGTCGCTAATGCAGTCGTTGGGGTTTCAGAAGGATTTGAAAAAACACTTGAGTTGGTTGGGGTGGGGTATCGGGTTCAGAAAAAAGGCACCGATCTTGAACTTGCACTTGGGTATTCTCATAAACTTGAAGTCGAAGCACCTGAAGGGATACAGTTAGATGTTGAGGATGCAGCAATTAAGATTCGTGGAATTGATTTACAGTTGGTTGGACAAGTCGCAGCAAATATTCGTTCACTACGTAAGCCTGAACCGTACAAAGGTAAAGGCATTCGATATCAAGGAGAAGTCGTTCGCTTGAAACCAGGGAAAGCAGCCAAAGTAGGCGGCGCATAATAATTAATAAATATTAATTTATGAATATTACTGAAATATCAAACAGAAAAAAACGACACTTTCATATTCGTAAAACCATAAGTGGTACGGCCAAGCGCCCTAGGCTTTCGGTGTTTGTGTCAAATTTGGAAGTCTATGTACAAATTATTGACGATAAAACTGGCCATACACTTGCAAGTGCATCGAGTTTGCTTTCGGAAGTAACGGGCAAAACAGGGATCGAAAAGGCTCGAAATCTCGGAGAGTTTATTGCAAAACGCGCACAAGAAAAAGGTGTTACAAAGGTTGTATTTGACCGAGGCGGGTATGCTTATCATGGTAGGGTACAAGCTATCGCAGAGGGTGCGCGAAGCGGTGGATTAGAGTTTTAGTAAACAATTATGAGAGAACCAATATTTGAAGAACCAAAAGACCAATTAATTGAAACCGTTGTTGAGATAAAACGGACATCAAAAAAGACAAAGGGTGGAAACCGTATGAGTTTTTCGGCGCTTGCTGTGGTGGGTGATGGACTTGGCAAGGTTGGTACATCGCTTGGAAAGGCACCGTCGGTAATTGAAGCTATTCGCAAAGCAACGCGTAAAGCTAAGGAAGGAATGCAAGATGTAGTCATTGTGGGTGATGCACGTACCATTTCGCACGAAATCGAAGTTACTCTGGGCGCAACACGCGTTATGCTTAAGCCTGCACCTTCGGGAACCGGGGTTCGTGCGGGAGGTCCCGTTCGATCAGTACTACAAGCAGCAGGTATTCAAAACGTTGTCGCAAAAATCCTTGGTACAAATGGTAAAAAACAAAACGTTGACGCAACTATAAAAGCACTCGTTGAGTTAAAGGCCCCAACAGAAAGAATAAAGAAACGTTCCTAGTTACAAAACATGGCATTCATACATCAACTCATAAAAATTAATGATAAAGCAGCAAAACGCGTAGGTCGAGGTAAAGGTTCGGGAAAAGGCAAAGGTACTGGCCGAGGCGAGGCTGGGCAGAAAAAACGCACAACGGTGCGTGCGGGGTTTGAAGGTGGCCAGGCACGTTTAGTAAAACGGCTCCCGTTTTTGCGTGGTAAATCTTTTAGAGGCACCAGTAAGGTTTCTCAGATCGTGAGTATTGCACAAATCGAAAAAGCCTACGTGGCAGGCGAGGTGGTCTCGCTTGCATCTCTCAAGAAAAAGGGACTTATTGATTCGGTAAAAGTTCCAGTAAAATTGTTGTCGGGTGGTAACTTAACCAAAAACATAACAATACATTCTACCGTGGGCTTTTCGGCAAAGACTCGTGAAAAAGTTGAAGCAGTTGGTGGAATAGTAAATGATTAACTAACGCGCCTTGTTCCCCTTGATAAATTGTCCCGCCCTCTCGTATACTGATGTTATGGAACAAGACCAATTTGCTGATAGTGAAGTTGCAGCTCTTGTTAAACTTGCAGACCCAGAAATTCTCCCTCCCGAATTGTTTACAAAGGTTGAGCGAATGCTTGCAAGTGTAAACAGACAGTATGGGAGTGAAGGGTATAACGCATCGTTTGACCAGGCGGAGCGATATATTGATTGGGTAGTACACCTTCCATGGACCGTTCGGTCAGAAGATAATCTTGATATTGATAAAGCGCGAAAAATTCTTGATGATTCCCATTATGGTCTTGAACCAATAAAAACCAGAATACTCGAATACATCTCAATTCTTAATTTGCAGGCGCGTGCACGAAAAGACACTTTGTATATGGACGTTATTAAAACCGAGCAAAAACAAGGACGTCAGGCACAACCAGTTTTGTTTTTTGTTGGACTTCCGGGTATTGGTAAAACATCTATTGCCTACAGTGTTGCAAAAGCATTACATAGAGAATTTGTGCGAATTCCGATGGGAGGAATGGGATCTGCTCTCCAACTTCGTGGTCAATCAAGGTCGAACGATGAAGGGGAACCGGGTCAAATCATTAAGGGACTACGACGTGTTGCAACAAAAAACCCGGTGATTCTCCTTGACGAAATTGATCGTACGGCTGAGCAAGCACGTGCTCAAATAATGGGTGTTCTTCTTGAGCTTTTGGACCCTGAGCAGAATTTTGCGTACACAGATTATTATGTGGACTATCCATTTGATCTTTCGGAGGCTCTGTTTTTGGCCTCTGCCAACAACACAACGGGAATTAGTAATGCGGTGTTAGATCGTATGGAACTTATTAAAATGCCAGGATATGCTGATGATGAGAAAATTGTCATTGCGCGTGATTACTTGCTTCCCAAACAGCTCAATATCACGGGAATGCCCGTTGATACGATTGAGTTTGCACCCGATGTGTGGCCGGCAATAACACGGCCGCTTGGGTATGATGCCGGAATTCGAACCATGGATCGAACGATTAATGCAGTTGTGAGAAATGTTGCGATGCGGATGGTTGAGGGTAGGGGAGAAAAGTTTGTCATCACACTTGATAACATTAAGGATTTTATTCCTACCGGTACGGTGTAGGGTTCGTAAAACGTAAAACGTAAAACGTAAAACGTAAATCGTAATAAGTAAAACGTAAAACGTAAAACGTAAATCGTAATAAGTAAAACGAAATTCGTAAAACGTAATTCGAAAATCGAAAGAAGAGTGAATAAATTTGAGTAGAAGTGATCGGAAGCTTTTAATAAATGGAATGAATTTTGAGTATTGGGTTAGTTAATTCTACCCATTACGATTTACGTATTACGAATAACGGTTTACGAATTACGATTTACGTTTTACGATTTACGGATTACGATTTACGATTTACGGATTACTACTTACAACAATCTCATGTCAAAAGCCGAACAACTCAACCAACTTTTTTCTGAAATGGAGACCGCGGATCTACCTCTTCGCGAATCGTCACCACTGATTCCTGGGGAAGGTAACCCTAACGCGCGTATCCTTTTCATTGGCGAGGCGGGAGGGTTTAATGAGGCTAAACTTAAACGACCATTTGTAGGGCGGGCGGGTCAACTCTTAAATACGGCTCTCACAGAGAATGGTTTGTCTCGGGATGATGTATGGATTACCAATGTAGTAAAAGCGCGTCCCCCCGAAAATCGAGACCCGTTACCGGAAGAGATCGAATCGTATCGGCCATATCTTGAACGTGAACTTTTGATCGTCTCACCTAAAATTATTGCAACGCTTGGAAGGTTTGCGATGAATTGGTTTTTACCGGAGGCACAGATTTCACGCTCACACGGATATGCGCTTTCTCAGCCGTCTGGTCACATAATTTTCCCGTTATATCATCCTGCTGCAGCGCTTCGAAACGGTAACATGATGAAGGCGTTTTTAGATGATTTCGCAAAGCTTGCACAACTTTCGCGATCAGGTTTCGAGATGACTGAGTTTGAGTTGGGTAAAAGTAAAGATGATTCAAAAAATACAACAGTAAAAAAACAGAAGAGCCTGTTTGATTCAGTCTAGCAATACCTGGTTTATTTTTTTCGTAGGGGCGGGGTCATCCCGCCCGGTATTCGTAGGGGCGTATTGCATACGCCCGCTGTTTTTTGTATCGTCCGTCTCGTTTTGTAGGGGCTGGGCACGCCCAGCCCGTTGCGTTTGACCCTGCAATACGGTACATTTATAGGGACATGCGCAACCTTATTTTGGCAGTTCTGGTCGTAATATTTTTCACCCTTGGAGGAGCGTATTTTCTATCGATTCAAGACGACGGCGGCGTACCGATTGTTGCCGTACCCCAGCCAACTGTAGGGGCGACACATGTGTCGCCCGCGAATGGACCGACCGTTTCCGACGAACCAACCCCGACCGGTGTTCCCGTTTCCGTAGGGGCGACACATGTGTCGCCCGAATCATTGGCATCAATTCTGTCAAACCCCACCTACGCCACATTACGCCTTGAAAATTACGGATTTGCAGATTTTTTGGTGGCGCAATCAAACGGCGTTGAGCTTTTCTATTTGCAAGGCAACGGAAATATTTACTCGAAAGGCGACGCGAGTTTTAACGCGATTTCGATTAGGGGGATTGGGGTGCTTGGGGAGATGTTGGTAAAAGGTTCAGCAAAATTCAATAACGGTCTCGCCATAACCCAAGGAACGCTTTCTATAAACGGCGATCTTTCATTCGTTGGTCCACACACCATATCAGGAACCGGCGCACTAACGATTAATCC
>CAYZXG010000003.1:0-23469 GCA_964482365.1 uncultured Candidatus Saccharibacteria bacterium
CTTTCAATAGAGTACGATTTAGCAAAGGTTGATTGTGCGGAAAGTAACGATCCTAATAGTAACGCAATGAGTATGGCGACTTTTCGCATGCTCCTATATCATAGTATGTGGAAAGAAAATTGGCAAAGTGTTAACAATTTATACAAAGGAGGGAACATGAACGCTGTCTCCGGCCAAACCGAACTGATGGAGCTTGGATTCTGGAGAAGTAGGTTCAGGAAGATCTCTGAGTACATGGTTAGTCGTTGTTGGAGGAGGAGTAGTAAAAAGTGCGACGATGGTCGACGATGCATGGAGTGCGGTCAGTTTTACAACGAAAAGGACGGACAGGGGAGTTGTCCAACTTGTCAATCAGGTTCCTATATGGTGCGTGGACCGCATAAAGATCCACCTACAAGTTTTTTGGGAGAAACGGTTCGTGTTGGATAAGAAATGGCCCTGGGAAGATTGATTTCCTGGGGCCACATTTTGGCTATAACAGGTTGTTTGCGTGGTACAATGGGCTTTCTATGTTAGGAATATTACAAGGTCTGTTTGATGCAGACAAACGAATTCTTGCCAAACTTACCCCGGTTATTCAGCAGATTTCGGATAAGGAGCCTGAGTTTTCGTCACAAACTAACGAGCAACTGCGCGAGTATTCGCTATCGCTTAAAGCACAAGTTCAAAAAGAGATGGATGTTCAAGACGGACTGCACGACTCGTTGATTGAGCATGAGCAGGAAATTTTGTCACACGTTATGGTTGATGCATTTGCTCTAGTTCGCGAGATGTTTAAACGTACGTATGGTGAGCGTTCGTACGATGAACAGGTAATGGTTGGACTTTTGCTTCACCAAGGAAACGCAGTTGAGCAAAAAACAGGGGAAGGCAAAACTCACGCGGCCGTACACCCCACATATCTTAATGCCTTAACCGGTCGTGGCGCCCACGTTGTTACGGTCAACGATTACCTTGCGCGTCGAGATGCTGAGTGGATGGGCTGGGTCTATTATCAACTAGGACTTTCGGTTGGATGTGTTAATTCAAATGGTGTTTCGTATGTGTTTACGCCGGGAGATGAACAAACTCAAACTGAGTATTTAGCATCCAATAATAAGCTTTCACTACTTGGTCAGTCGACATTTTTACAGAGTTGTTCCCGTCGCGAGGCGTACGCGGCTGACGTTACGTATGGAACAAACAATGAGTTTGGGTTTGATTATTTGCGCGACAATATGGTTCACTCCTTTGACAATATGGTTCAAGTTAATGCGCGTGGTGAAGTAGGGTCTCATCATTTTGCCATTGTTGATGAAGTTGACTCGATTCTCATTGATGAGGCACGAACTCCACTCATTATTTCGCAACCTGCTGAAGAGTCAAACGAGTTGTATGTTACGTTTGCAAAATTAGTTAAAGATTTAAACCCGCAAGATTACGAACTTGATGAAAAAACAAAGCAAGTACTGCTTACCGATTTCGGCGTGAAAAAGATGGAGCAGTGGCTTAAGGTTCCAAATATTTATGAAGATTTTACGCTCGCTCATCACTTAGAACAATCACTTAAGGCACAAATCGCATACGTTCGTGATGTGGATTATGTTGTTCAGGATGATCAGGTCCATATTGTTGATGAATTTACGGGAAGGCTTATGGTTGGTCGACGGTTTTCCGAAGGTCTTCATCAGGCACTTGAGGCTAAGGAAGGTGTTGCTATACAAAAAGAAAGTAAAACGGTTGCAACGGTAACACTTCAGAATTACTTTAGGTTATATGAAAAACTTTCGGGTATGAGTGCGACTATTGTTACCGAGGCCGAAGAGTTTCATAAAATTTATAAACTTGATTCAATCTCGGTTCCAACTCATCGTCCCACGGTTCGGAAAGATCACACGGATAGAATTTTTAAAACACAGCGAGCAAAATGGAAAGCAATTGTTGATGATATTGAATCTGCGTACAAAGCTGGTCAGCCGGTACTGGTTGGTACAACGTCAGTTGAAAATAATGAATTAGTGAGTCAACTGTTAAAAAGACGAAATATTCCGCATGAAGTATTAAACGCAAAAAATCATGAGCGTGAAGCAGACATTATTTCGATGGCTGGTCGAAAAGGTGCCATTACGGTTGCTACTAACATGGCAGGTCGCGGAACTGACATTAAGCTTGCCGAAGGTATACAAGAGATCGGAGGTTTGTATGTGATCGGTACTGAGCGGCACGAGGCAAGGCGTATTGATAATCAGCTTCGTGGTCGTGCAGGTCGGCAAGGTGATCCGGGTGTTTCACGTTTTTACGTTGCAATGGATGACAATCTCATGAGGATTTTTGGTGGCGAACGAATGGCAAGTTTAATGACCCGGCTTAATATTCCCGATGATCTTCCGATTGAGAGTGGAATGGTTTCAAAAACCATTGAGTCGTCTCAACAAAAAGTAGAAGGATATAACTTTGATATTCGAAAACATCTTGTTGAGTATGATGACGTTATCAACAAACAACGTGAAATTATTTATTCGCGACGGCGACGTCTTTTGGAGATGGGGGAAGAGGATCGAATAAATATTGATTCGTCACAACTCAAGGAGCAACTTGTTGAAAAAGCAAAAAATTTGTTTTTGTTCGAAATTCAATCTGAGCAAACTGAACCAGGTGTTGAGATTGATGCTAGTGAACAGTTGGAAAATAAAATTGAAGAGTTCAAAAAAAGTATAGATGCAAAAAAGAACATACTAGGCGAAGAACGGTTTAACCAACTACTACGATATATTTTTCTCACGAGTCTTGATCATTTGTGGATGGATCACATTGACGCGCTCGATGAATTACGAGCAGGTGTTGGGCTTAGGGGATATGGGCAACGTGATCCGCTCGTTGAATTTAAAAACGAAGGGTATGCAATGTTTGAGAGATTGATTGCGAGCATTGATATTGAAATAGTGCAACGGTTTAACCATATTAATGTGCAGGTTCGGGAAGATATTCCGTCACTTGGTACGGTTGGTGAGATTGTTGAAGAAACAAAAACAAAACATCAGTCTCTTGGGCAATTTCAAATGACTAAATCCTCGTCTGCGACTAGGATTTCTGGAGAATCTGCCAGGTCAGATTCTCCACGTCATCAAGAACATCAGCAGCCTGTTGTAAAAACCGAGGAGGAGAATATCAATCGCAATGATCCGTGTCCGTGTGGGTCGGGTAAGAAGTATAAAAATTGCGGATTAAAAAACACTCCTGAACATCAAACAAGAACGGCGGTGTAGTTTTTTAAATATTTTTTTTGTAAAAGTTTTATAGTTGCCACTTGTTTTTTTATGTAAGATCCTCATAATAAAAGAAGCACGAAAATGTTTTGAAAGGTGGTGATACATATGCCAGCAAAAAAGAAAAAGACAGTAGCACGAAAGCCAGCAAAAACGACAAAGGCAAAGGTGAGAAAATCACCAGCAAAGTCGAAGTCAAAAAGTGCTCGAAAGCCAGTGAAGTCTGTTGCAAAAAAAGTTGCAAGGAAACCAGTTGCAAAAAAAAGGAAGGTCGCAAAGAAAAAGTAATGACATTACGTTGTCTACTCCTACCGCCCCTGCGAGCTTACAATTGCCACAACGGACGGTAGAGTAGGTGCAGTAAATGTACCAGATTTTCCATTGACCTTTAGGTAATTCCCGTGTACGCTTAATATAAGATATGTCTGGTCGCAATAGTATTCGTGCCACAATTAAAATTGGATTTATTTTTGGCATTATTTTTACGTTTGGTTTTATTGGTTCTTACTTTCCTACGTTTACGGTTACAACAACGCGGTTTACGCGTGCAAGTGTTGCCACAGGAGGAACTGAAGGAAATGGTGCATCAACAAAAAGTTCGATCGATGCGGACGGTGTGAATGTTGTGTTTGCATCTTCGGCTACAAATCTTGTAGCTAACGATACAAATAGTGCAAAAGATATTTTTCTTCACAACACAGTGACTGGTCAAACAAGTCTTGTGTCAGAAGGAACGAGTGATACGCAATCGAATGGAGATTCTGATGCGCCTGTTATAAGTTCTGACGGAGAGTGGGTTGTGTTTCATTCATATGCAACAAATCTAACGGTTGATGCGGATACGAATGATGCTGCTGATGTTTTTTTGTACGAAGTCGCAACGCAAGCAATAACGCGTATAAGTAACGACACTCTTGGGGCAAATGCAGACGGACATAGTTTTAATCCGGTGATTGATGAGAATGGTGATTACGTTATTTTCCAAACAGATGCTACCGATCTTTTTGCATCAGATACTAATAATAAAAGCGATATCGTGATGTACGATGTTGTGCTTGATACGATCACACTTATAAGTAAAGATACAACGGCAGCTGCATCTGATGGAAATAGTATGAATCCAGCAGTTAGTGCGGATGGTCGAAAGATTGCGTATTCATCAGTTGCTACTGATCTTGTGGCCACCGATACCAATGCGTACAGTGATATTTTTTATTATGACGTTGATGCAGGAACAACCATTTTGGTCAGTAAAGCTAATGATGGAACACAAGGAAATGAACGAAGTTATTTCCCGACCATTTCTGCGAATGGACGATATGTTGGGTTTGAGTCTGACGCAACAAATCTTTTAGCAAACAGTATGGATACAAATTCGGTAGCTGATGTGTTTGTGTATGACACCGTTACCAACACTATTTCAAGAGTAAGTATTGCAAGTGGGGGAATTCAGTCTAATGGAACAAGTGGTGGCAGTATTGATTTTCCTAACATTTCGATGAGTGAAGACGGTACCTATGTTGTGTTTCGGTCTGCGGCAACTAATTTAGTTACGAGTGACACGAATGGATTTATTGATGTGTTTATGTACAATCGCCAGTCAAATATCACAACGCGTGTCTCCCAGCAACTTGATGGGACGCAGTTTAATAACGTAAGTTACTATCCGGTCATTACACGTACGGGAACGTATGTTGCGTTTTATTCGTACGCATCAAATGTCGTTGTTGGAGACTCGAATGGTGTGGGTGATGTGTTCGTGTTCAATAAAGACGCGGTACTTGCAACGCCAACTCCTACGGCTACACCTACTCCGTTAGCAACTCCTACTCCCTCGCCAACACCAATTCCAGAAATTGCAACAGGATCGTTTAGTGTGAATACTACGTCACCAAGTGAGACCTCAATTTCAACAACAGTAGGTACGGTATATGTGCGGTGCGAGCGTGTTTCGACAGCGGGAACGATTACGGTAAAAGTTTTTCAAACACCTCCTGGTCAAAAACAATGGTATCAAACATTTCTCAAAACGAATTTCGATCTTTCGAGTACGGGTCTAGTCTGTGAGACTATGACAGTTTGTTTGCCGTATACCGAGGCGCAAGTAACTAATGAGTCACTCGTTGAAACTCAATTGAGAATGTTTCACTATAAAGATAGTGCGTGGCATGATGTAACAACGTATGTGAATAGTGGTGATAACTCGATTTGTGGTGCGCCTGGTTCGCTTTCTCCGTTTGCTGTTGGGGTGCAGTCAATAACGCCAACTCCAACATCGGCAGCGGGTGTATTGACTGCAACACCAACGCCAAGTAGTTTGCCCAATAGTGGCACGCAAAATTTAACGTCATTGTTTACTATTTTTCTTTCACTACTTGTTGGTACGGGATATGTTATCGTCAAGAAATCGGTGTAGTTCTTGGTGCGTAATCCCCCCACCGGTCTTCCTAGATGAAGTGCCCGTCCGCCTCTGGAGGGAAGGATCTATGCCAATTATGAGAATAATATGATTCTAGTTAAAGAAAGTGGGGTTAGAGATATGACAAAATCAAAAAAACTATCAAAACGATCACTGATGATCCGCAATAGCACAGCAGAGTTTCTTATTTTCACTGCTCAGACAGGAGAGCAAAGTATCGAGGCCAGATATCAGGATGAAACCATTTGGTTGACGCAAAAACTGATGGCTACTTTGTTTGATGTTAGTGTTCCAACTATCAATGAACATCTGAAAAATGTTTATGAAAAAGGAGAAGTTGATGAAAAGGCAACTATTAGGAAATTCCGAATAGTTCAAATCGAAGGAGAGAGAAAAGTGTCTCGCGACGTGGATTTTTACAATCTCGATGCCATAGTCTCCGTTGGCTATCGGGTCAATTCGGTGCGTGCTACCCAATTTCGCCAGTGGGCAACTCAAGTCTTGCGTGAGTTTGCCATAAAGGGGTATGTACTGGATAAAAAATGATTAGAAAAAAGCTATTGATTCTGTTTGAGCGTCTCCCCTAACATCCTAAGTGATGGATCTCAACCGTTCTCGAAGTTACGTGTTACTGCAATACTGACTAAGGTATGCAAAGAGGAACAACAATATTATCCGTTGGATCCGTGGTACTTCCTACAACGCCATATGAAAAACTGTTGTTTGGTCCTGCCGATAGTATGGCTCTAATGGTACGTCCATCCGGGATATCCTCGCATCCATTTGTTGTTGAATGGCAGGCATAATCAGGGTCGTAATAATAATTTACTCCCCAAGGATCAAGAGGAGCTTTTTCGAGATAGGGGCCTGACCAGTTTGGATAGCGATTAGTTGTATCCGTGAGTAGTCCGGCATCGTCGGAGTTTAGGTAAAATTCAACATCGTAAGTGCATTGAGAAATAGGACGAGGAGAGCCATATGGGTCCGTTTTACTGGTTGGAATCTTACCAGTATCGATACCTAATCGTGCAATAGCATCTTTAAACTCCTTAAGGTCAGATGTTACTTTTCCTATCTTCGCTTTTTCGATCGCACCAGAAAAGGAGGCTATTCCAATACTTGCTAATAGTCCGATGATAACGATGACAACTAACAGTTCAATAAGTGTAAATCCGTGGTGTTTGTTCATTATGTTTCTGGGTACAAGGGAATGTTGCCTTGAGGTTGGTGATAAAATGTAGTGTACAAAAGATACATGCTAAAAAGTGTGCCTACGATGATGAACAAGATGATAAGACTTTTTTTAGATGTACTCATACATTAATCATACCGTACAAAATGATTAAAACAAACCTTGGAGCGTGGGGTAGTGGTGGTTGTTGTTGTGACGTATGAGGAAGTCACGTGCGTACGGTACAATATGCACATGAGATACTCACGACTTTTTGGTAAAACATCACGTGATGCAAAAGCTGACATGAAACTTGCTTCGCATAAACTTTTGTATCAAGGTGGGTTTGTGCGTGAGCTGTCGGCTGGGCGATATGAATTTTTACCGTTAGGGTTCCTTGTGTGGCAAAAAATAGTCAACCTTGTTGATGAAGAAATGGAAAGTATTGGATCACAACGTATGAGTATTCCGCTTCTTCAACCAATGGAGTATTGGCAAAAAACGAACCGAGACAAGGTGTGGGGTAGTTCACTGATGAAAATTACTGATGCCCGAGGAGCTGAGTTTGCACTTAGTGCAACGGGTGAAGGAATTGTTACGGAGATGGTGTCTGCGCAGTCACCCACGTATAAAGATTTGCCGATCATTTTGCATCAGACGATTGAAAAGTTTAGAGATGAGATTCGTGTACGCGGTGGGATTTTACGAGCACGTGAATTTACGATGAAAGATGCGTATTCATATCATGAAACGGAAGAAGATTTTATGAAAACCTACCAAGATTTTTACGATGCGTATAGTAGGGTGTGCGGTCGTTTGGATCTTCCGTTTTATGCAGTTGAGGCAGATAATGGTGCACTGGGTGGTGACTACAGTCATGAGTTTCAAATTCCGTGCGAAGATGGAGAGGATATGATTGCCGTTTGTAAAAGCTGTGATTATAGCTCAAACATTGAAAAGGCTCAGTTCGAACGTGAAAAGATAAACGAAGATGAGGAGGTAAAAGAGATGATTTTTGTTGATCAAAAATGGGAAGAGGCAAGGACGATACCACAGATGTCGGCGTTTTATGGTCGACCCGAAAACAATATGATTAAATCTGTTGCGTTTAAACGTTTGGATGGAAGGTTAGTTATTGCGGTTGTTACGGGAAATCTTGATGTGAATGATCTTAAACTTGCGCGCGCGGTTAATGAAACTGAACTTGAGAAAGCGACTGAGCAAGACTTAGAAAAGATTGGCGTGACATCTGGCGCTCTTCATGCGTGGGGGTATGAGGAGTTTGTCGATACGGTTACATTTGTTGTTGACCATTCTGTTGTTACTGCAAAAAATCTGTATGGCGGGTTTAAGTTAGAGTCAACCGATCCAACTAATGTAAATTATGGACGTGATTTTAAACATGAAATTGAAGCGGATATAGCGCAGCCTTATAAAGGCGCACGGTGCGTAACGTGTGGTGACGCACTTGATTTAATTCGCGCCATTGAGTTTGGGCATATTTTTAAGTATGACCATTTTTATACCAGTCATCATGACGGTTATTTTATTGACAAAGATGGAACTAAAAAACTAATGTATATGGGAGCGTATGGTATTGGAATTGGTCGCGCGATGGCGTTAGTCGTGCAGTTACATCATGATGACAAGGGAATCATTTGGCCTAAAAGTATTGCGCCATATACGGTTCATCTTGTGGGACTGCAGGCTGATGTGCCAGAGGTTAGGTCTTACGCGGAATCAGTGTATGAACAACTAAAAAAACATGGCATAGAAGTGTTGTTTGATGACCGACTCGATGTATCTGCCGGCCAAAAATTTGCTGACGCTGATCTTATCGGAATCCCATACCGTGTAGTTGTGTCTAAGAAAACAGGAGATCAGGTTGAAGTTAAGAGTAGGGATAGTAGTGACGTTGAGATGTTAGAGGTTGGAGAGTTGGTTGAGAAGATACGTGCCGTGATTAGTAACTAGTAACTGGTAATTAGTAACAAGTAACTCGCAACTGGTAAATAGAGACTAGTTATAAGGTGCAAGTCATTAGTAACTGAGGGTTGACAGGATTTTTCACCCGCACACAATTTTTACGAATTACGATTTATCCTCCCACCGATTTTTCTATAATTTCAAACCCAAGTTGAGTAACTACAAACGCTACGTATACTCCGATTAACAACAAAATCTCTTTTATCGTAAGTCGTTTATCAGTGTATACGAACAAGAGAAATAGAAGGAGGGTTGCAACTAAAAATCCAACGGGGATGATAAGAGTTTGTGGGTCTACGATCTTTATAGGCGATATGAGTGCGGCGATTGCAATGATAAGCGTTGAGTTTGCAACAACGCTACCAAGGATATCTCCAAGGATTTGTCCGTTATGGTTAAGTTTTACTGCGGTAAGACCATGGGCGAGTTCGGGGAGTGAAGTGCCAATCGAAACAAGAACAAGTCCAACGATTACGATTGGAATAAAAAGTGCCTCGGCAATCAACTCCGAAGTCCCCACAATGATGTAGCTTGTGCAAAATACAATAAAAATATTAAAAACAAAAACAAGCAGACTGGTAATAGCCCTTTTTTTGCTTATGTGATTTGTCATTGTTGAAAAGTAGCTGCGTTGTGAGAGTAAACGATAAAGGTATAGCGCGTAAAAAATAAGAAGTATAAACGCATCCGCCGTGTCAATGCCTCCATCAAGTAATAAAAGAAGTGGGGTAATTCCAAAGACGAACATAACGAGTGCGTCTTTTCGTGCAATGATTGATCTGACCTCAAGTCCTCCTGCGATAAGCGTGGGAATGCCTATGATGAGTGTTAGGTTAGCAATGTTGCTTCCAATTGCAGTTCCAAGGGCAAGGTTTGGGTTACCGCTGAGGGCCGATGATATAGCCACTGCGATTTCGGGAAGAGATGTTACTATGCCCATGAGTACGAACGCAACGGTAAATTCAGAGAGTTTAAAATAGCCCCCGATAACAGAAATTGCGGTTACTAACGATGAGGCAGATCGAACAAGAATAAGCGAAGCGATAAATAATATTCCCACCAAAATAAGTACATTGTCCATAGAAAAAGGATAGAGGTAATTATTAAAAGTGGCAAGAGGTAAGAAAGATTCAGTCAAAACTTGACATACAAATCTGATCACCGTACAGTCAGTGGATGGGGGCAACATCACGAAACGAAGACGATGGTATTGATATCTCAGGAAGTTCGTTTAATTTAACCACCGCACTTATGATTTTAGTTATGTTGTTGGTTGTTGTAGTAGCTCTTCTTACCTATATGTTGTTTGAAGCTACCGGTGGTGTGTTTGACCTTTCGGAGCAAGCGGCTACACGTATGGATAGCGCGATAACACCTACGCCCAAGATTGATGGTTCCCTAAACCTGGAAGTGCTTCCGCCGCTCCAATAAATTTTATGAATGTAATTATTGCATCAGACCATCGTGGGTTTGCGATTAAAAAACAGCTTGTTGCGGCGCCGGATTTGTCGGATATTACTTTTATTGACGTGGGAGCCGATACGTTTTTAGAAGGAGATAACTATACCGATTATGCAAAACGAGCAGTTGAGGAAATGAGGTCGCAGGGTTGTGAGTTAGGTATATTACTGTGTGGTTCAGGCGTTGGAATGTGTATTGCTGCCAATAAGTTTAATGGAATTAGGTGTGGACTTGGAATTTCTTCCGAGCAAATATCTGCTGCGCGAAACGATGATAATATTAACGTACTAGCAATTGCGGCAGAATATAGTACTATTGAGGTCGCAGCCGAGATGGTTCGCAGTTTTGTTGATACCGAATTTAATTCACAACCTCGGTATCTTGAAAGACTTAGTGATATTGAGCAGTTTGAGTCAGACGAAATACATAATGGCACAAATAACTAACATAATACCGGCATTACTTACCAATTCGATAAGCGAATTAACCGAAGATATCGACAAGGTTTCTGACGTTGTTGATTTGGTTCAGATAGATGTAGTGGATGGTTACTTTGCCCCATACATTACCTGTTGTCCGGCACCGCAGATTGCAGCAGCCGAAATTGACATGCCGTATGAAGTGCATTTAATGGTTGAGGATCCTATAACTATGCTCAATGGATGGCGTATTGCGGGTGCAGAACGAGTAATCGGTCAGATCGAAAAAATGCCAGATCAAGAGGCGTTTGTCAAAAAGGCAAGTGATCTTGGGCTTGGTGTTGGACTTGCACTTACCCTTAAAACCCCGATTAGTGACATTGCTCCAGCTTTAGTTAATTCTCTCGATCTTGTTTTATTGATGGCTCATGAAGTCGGAGTTCAGGGCGTTTCGTTTGATGATATTGTGTTAGAGAAAATATCACAACTTCATACGTTATACCCCAATTTGATTATTGAAGTTGATGGAGGGATTGATGAAGAAACGATCGTAAAAGCACATAATAGTGGTGCAAGTCGATTTGCGGTAGGAAGTACAATTATTAACAGTGATGATCCCCAGGCAATGATACAGAAACTTGCCTCGCTTATCAGGTAAACATCTTTATCATGAAACAAACTCCCATAAAAAAAGTGTGTTTTTTTGGACACGCAAACACTCCAGAAGACCATGTGGAATATCTCGACACGGTTGAAAGTGCACGTTTGCTTGCGCAGGCAGGATACACGATTGTTAATGGTGGTGGTCCAGGCATTATGAAAGCAGCAACAGTTGGCGCACATAAAGGCGGCGGAAAGGCGATTGGCGTAACGTTATATCCTGATGGGTCTGATGAACTCGTGAGTTTTGAAGGTCGCGATACAGAGAATACTTTTGATGAAGAAGTTGTAACAACAACCTATGTTGCACGAACACTAAAACTAATTGAGCTCGGAGATATTTTTGTAACTATGAACGGTGGAACAGGAACAGTGTCTGAGTTTGGGATGACGTGGGGACTTGCGCGTCTTCACTTTGGTCAACACGAAGACCTTATTCTTTACGGATCCTGGTGGCATGAAATTATGGAAGCGTTTGCAAAAAACATGCATATCCGTGAAGAAGCGCTTAAGGTATATCACATTGTAGACACCCCCGCGGATGTGTTGGATATGATCAATAACATTAACCACCAGAGAGGGTTTTAGTTCTGAGTTAGGAGACGTGCAGTTATCTGCAAATCGTAATAAGATAGTACATAGTATGGAAGACATCCAACATACAAAAGACCTCACCCAGATTGCAACGCACATTCGTATTGAAACATTAAAGTCTCTTGTTGAGGCGGGAAGCGGCCACAGTGCAGGTTCACTTGGCATGGCAGATATCTTTGCGGTGTTGTATTTTGGCGGTGTTACGTCGTACGATCCACAAAAACCGTTATGGATTGAGCGAGATCGCGTTGTGTTGTCAAATGGTCATGTATGTCCAGGGTTTTATGCAACGCTTGCACTTGCGGGCTATTTTCCCGTTGAAGAATTGTCAACACTTCGAAAGTTAGGTTCCAGGTTGCAGGGTCACCCTCACCGAGAGTCTTTGCCTGGACTTGAAACAACCTCTGGTCCGCTTGGCAGTGGGCTTTCTCAAGCGTGCGGCATGGCATATGCGTTAACCATGGACCAACGTAATCAACACGTATTTGTGCTTATGAGCGATGGAGAACATCAAGAAGGAAACACATGGGAGGCGATACTTTTTGCAGCAAAAAATCGATTAGGAAATGTGATTGCGATTGTTGATCGTAACAATATTCAGATTGATGGATTTACCGAAGATGTTATGCCGCTTGAAACGATCAACGAAAAGTACGACTCGTTCCATTGGCACGTGCAAGATGTTGATGGTCATAATCATGAAGCACTTATTGATGCAATAAATCAGGCAAAGTCGGAGTATCAACGTCCCTCGGTTATTGTTGCCCATACTATTCCTGGCAAAGGCGTAGAATTTATGGAGGAGTTACCTGAGTGGCATGGAAAAACTCCATCGATTGGAGAAACGGTTGAAGCACTTCACGAGTTGCGCAGTTTGGCGGGAGAAATTGAATATGATTAGTCAAAACATACATTATCCAAGTGAAGAACTTCTTGCAACCAGAGATGGGTTTGGGGAGGCACTTGTTGAAGCAGGAAAGCGCAATTCAAACGTTGTGGTTTTATCTGCCGATCTTACTGAATCAACGCGATGTAATTGGTTTAAAGAAACGTTTCCGGATCGGTTTATTCAGGTTGGAGTGTCTGAACAAAACCTTGTTACCGTTGCGTCCGGAATGGCGGCGGCTGGCAAAATACCCATTATAAATTCGTATGCTGTGTTTTCACCTGGTCGTAATTGGGAACAAATTAGAACAACAATCTGCTACAACGACCTTCCTGTCGTGATTGCGGGGCATCATGCGGGTTTACTTACCGGACCAGATGGTGCAACGCATCAAGCGCTTGAAGATATTGCTCTCATGAGTGTTCTTCCCAACATGACTGTGTTAGTTCCAGCGGATTATGTTGAAGCAAAAAAGGCAACGTTGGCGGCAATTGCACATCCATCGCCGGTATACATTAGACTGCAAAGACCAAAGACACAAAACTTTACGATCCCTGAAACTGAATTTGAGATTGGTAGATCTCATGTTATTAGAACGGGAAATGATGTGACGCTCGTTTCGTGTGGTCCGTTAGTCTACTCTGCTCTCGAGGCGGCGGAGGCTTTGTCACTCCAAGAGATATCAGTTGAAGTTATTAATGCATCGAGCATAAAACCGTTTGATCTCGAAACGCTTTTGCTGTCCGTCAAAAAAACAAACAAAGTGGTAACGCTCGAAGACCATCAAATTACGGGGGGATTGGGTGCGATCGTTTCAAGTTTGTTGTCAGAGTATCATCCCGTTCGAGTAAAACACATTGGTGTTCAGGATTCGTTTGGACAATCAGGTTCTGCTGATGATTTGTATCGTTTGTACGGACTTGATACAGAATCTATCGTGCAAAAAATCGTTGGATTTGTGCAAAACGTAAGAAGTCTCTAAATTTGTTGAGGTTACTGTTTCAACCGGTTCAGTATATACTAAAACTATGGCTACTATTGCGTGTATCGGGCATACCACTCTCGATATTATTTTGTTTCTATCTCAAGGGCACGTACAAGATATCCCTGGTGCTTTAGATGAACTTTGTATTCCATTCCCGTCAAAGATTGCAGTTGACACGCGGGCGATTTCGCTTGGGGGAAACGCTCCGAATGTTGGCGCAGGTTTGAGAGTAACGGGTAATAAAGTAATTTTAATTTCGCAGATCGGTGACGATGAGGTTGGGGAGGTTATTCGAAACCTTATTTCTAAATGGAATTTTGATTTATCGTACACCGGCATAGAAGGCGAAAGTAATGTTTCAGTTATCCTAAGTCACAGCAAAGATCGAACAATTCTTTCGTATCACAACGGCTCAATGTATCATTTCCCATCTTCGTTAGTTTCCGTTGATTACTTATATTTAAGTTCGCTTGGTTTTACGAACTGTGATCCGATTCATGCTGCAGTGTGTGCATACACAAAAACAAATCCCGACACAAAACTAATTTATAATCCGGGCAAACATGAAATAAAAAATGGGGTGGAACGTGAAAAGGAGTTGCTCTCACACTGTCATACGTTAATAGTGAATCGAGAAGAAGCCGAGGACATGATTGGATTTCCTCATTCTGAATGCGGGGATGATGAGGCTGCTAAAAAACTCATGAACGCATATATTTCAAAAGGGATTTCTCGGATAGTAGTTACTGATTCAGAATCTGGGGTGTATGGGTCTGACGGCAAAGGAAGGATGTTTCACATGCCAATTTATCCGTGTGACGTAGTCGAAAAAACGGGTGCTGGTGACGCGTTTTCGTCGGGCTACATAACGGGCCTTATTGAAACTCAATCATTTGAGCAAGCGCTAACGTATGGGGTTGCCCAAAGCACGAGTGTTGTTTCGATTCCCGGTGCCACCAATGGATTAATTAATAAAGACATGCTTCGGGCTAGGATCAAAGAATTTTCGTCGATCACACTTCGAGTACTGTAATAGTGTGTAATGGCGGTATACCATGTAAATTCAGATGTACTGCATTTTGGTTGATGTGATGGTAATTACATGCACTATCTATCGATATCCATGTTTGCTATGATAATAACTATGATAGTTTCGGAAAGGAGACTACCTATATGTTGTTTCCAGTAACGACGTTGAGATTCGCAGAGGTTTTGTTCAGGATTTTTTCGTGGCGGGTTGTTTTTCGGTTTTCAGTTTTCCTTTTTCTTATGGTGGGTTTCCTTTCAATTAACGTTCCTTCGAGTAATGCGGGATATACCGATCATGTTCATCTTAAGAACACATCGTATTGTTTAAATTCTCCCTATCGTTCAAATTATGGGAATGTGGATGTGTACGTGTGTGACGGAAATGATTCAGACCAAAACTGGTCTTTTGAAGGAAATCTTATAAGACTTAAAGACACTAGTTATTGTTTGAATGCACTTGGCCGTGAAAATAATGCAAATGTCTTTTTATGGAGTTGTAATAGCAGTGACGCTGATCAACAGTGGGAGTGGAGTGGGTCGAATCTGAGACTAAAGGGAACTAATTTTTGTTTAAATACTCCCTATCGATATAACAATGGGAATGTATTTCTGTGGAGCTGCAGCGGAAGTGATGGGGATCAGCAATGGGAAAAAGGTAGTACACCGCCGGGTCCATGTCCGAGTAGCGGAACATATTGCGGGGGAAGTGTAGGTCAGAATGCAAGCAATCTTTATTCATGTTCAGGTACTGGGGCAAATCCACAGTTGAGCCAGACGTGCGCGAATGGGTGCCAAACCAATCCACCGGGAACACCGGACGCGTGTATTCAAGGAGCATGTCCATCGGGCGGATTATATTGCGGTGGTAGTGTGGGTCAAAACCCAAGCAATCTCTACTCATGCAGTACGGCTGGAGCAATTCCTCAACAGAGTGAAGTGTGTGCAAATGGATGTCAGACAAATCCACCGGGAACACCGGACGCGTGCATTCAGGGAGCATGTCCTGGCGGTGGTGATTATTGTGGTGCAAGCGTTGCTCAAAATTCAGCAAATTTGTATCACTGTACAGGAGCTGGAGCCGTTCCAACAGTAAAAGAAGTGTGCAGTAATGGTTGTCAGATCAATCCAGTTGGAACGGCCGATGTTTGTAAGCCAACAGATTTTTGTCAGACAGTAACGTGGGGTGGGGCAGGACCATACTGTAATGGCAACACACTCGTAACCTGTGCTTCGGATAAAACAACGGTGATTTCCCAAACTTGTGCAAGTGGTTGTCAGGTAAATCCACCAGGGACTCCTGATTCATGTGCGACTACAAATGCTAATTTTTGTCAGACGGTAACCTGGGGTGGGGCTGGGCAGTACTGTAATGGCAGTTCCCTTGTTACATGTTCTGCAAGCAAACAGGTAACAGGCCAGATCGCGTGTAGTAATGGGTGCCAGGTAAATCCTTCGGGGACCGCTGATGCGTGTGTAGGAACAAACTACTGTGAGACGGTGAGTTGGGGCGGCGCTGGTCCATACTGTAACGGAAATGAATTAGTCTATTGTTCGGGAGACAAAAAGGTTGTTGCAAATGTTTCGTGTGCGCAAGGGTGTCAAACAAATCCGCCTGGAATTCCAGATTCGTGTGCAAATTCAGATCCATGTCAGATAATTGATTGGGCAGGCGCAGGGGATTACTGTTATGGAAGCACGCTACTCACCTGCAATGAAGACAAAACCTTGGCGTACTCAAAGCCGTGCACGAGTGGATGTCATGTAAGTCCCCCATATGAAGCGGACTACTGTAATGATGCAGGTTTTTGTAATCAGGTGGAATGGAATGGACCAGGAAGGTATTGCGATGGGTCAGCGTTAGTTGAATGTAGTGCAAGTAAACAGGTTGTGAATACATCGTATTGTTCAATTTCTTGTCAAAATACAACAGCTGCCACTTCATCGCTCCAGACAGTAAGTTCGGTTCAGGCAATGTCTGCCCCAGACACAAGTATTCCATGTGGTTGGCCAAGTAGCAGTGAGAGAACTGTTGGTTGGGGGTGTCTTTCTGCTGCCCCAAATGACGTTGGAAAAGAAATTTGTCCTCAGGGATCAGCATCGGATTCATGGTGCGGGTCAACTACCGCTGATGTAAAAGGTAACCACGGGTTTCAAGCTATGGATATTGCAGGGTCGTTCGATGTTTTTGCAACCCACAGCGGTACAGGATATCGGTGTGTAGATACATTGACACAGCAGACAACAGGTCCTTCTTTTGGGGTTTTTGTAGGAGTTATAGGCGATAATGGATATACAACCCTTTATGCTCATCTTGCTCCCGATCCTGCTACTGATTATGCAGATTTGTCGAACGTGCCTTCTGGGCCATGTAACGAGAGTTTTCAGTCAACCTCACATCAGTCGGCGACTTTTGCGGTAACAAAAGGACAATTATTAGGGAGAACGGCGTTGGTAGGCAGGACTGATATAACGCATCTGCATTATGAAATTAGAACAGCGGAATCACAACAAAATAGGACTTGCCCTGCTTCATATGTCGACGAAAGTAATTCGTCGTGTGGGGGGAGTGGGGGGGCGAGTTCGTATCCAACTGCACAGTGCACTAATGATTTGTGCCATGCGGTTGCATTTGCTGGTGCGGGAAGTTATTGCTACGGTAATACACTCCTGCAGTGTTCTGCAAGTCAAACCCTAATTGCTGGTGCATCGTGTAGTAATCGTTGCTATTCGTTTGCAAGTAATTATTCAGCGTGCGTTGGTTCACCAGTAGTTACCCCAGAGGCAAGCGTTCAGTTTCCTGTTAAAGACTGGCAGGAATACAAAATCGAGCCTGGGTTCAGTTATGGTTCAGGCCCTGTGAATGAATGGAAACAATGTGAGCCATTTGATCCCAATAATCCAGCATCTAAATCGGTAAAAAATGGTGGAAATAAATATCACGCAGCTATTGATGTCATTGGGAAAAATGCACGAGGAACAGAGGAGGTAGCGTTGTCAAATCCAAGTCAAGTAGAACAGTGTTTATTGGGAGCATCCGGAGCAGAGATCGTTGCATTTGCAGATGGTCAAGTTGTGAGTGTTCGGCGTACTGATAAACAAGGGTATATGGTAACAATGAAACATTCTCAGCTTACCTATAACGGAAAAACCGTATACTCACTTTATTTACATCTTGACCCTACTAATTCAGTGACGGCTGGTTTATCGGGAAAGACGATAACAAAAGGTTCGTATGTTGGAAACATAGGTCCTAAAATTCTCACGCCAGAGGTCACAAATCCGCACTTGCATTTTGAACTCCGCACATTTGATTATTGGTCGGGAGGGTATGCGGCAACTAATCCAAGCGATCATGGGTATATTAACCCCTGTCGATTCATTCCTGAACACGGAGGAAAGGTTCCTGACAATTGCTTGAATGCAACCACTCTTGGTGGCGGCGGCATGAACTGGGGACCAATTAGCATAGACATACCTGCTGGAGTACTTGCAACCGATGTAAACGTTTCTATCCAAGAATTATTAGACATTGAAGAAGCACCATCTCCAGTAGGAATAACTGTTTTGGGGTATCAGTACGACGTAACGTTGCTTGACTGGTTTGGTCAGCCAGTTTCTCAACTTAACGATATGGTCAATCTAAGTTTTAGCTACGATAAGGCACAGTATCCGTTTATGTTAGGTCAGCCTAATATTGGGTCTTACAATGAAACAGCAGGTCAGTGGGACACGTTAGTGTCAACGATTGATACTGCAAACGCCATACTTACCACACAAACAAATCATTTTTCCACCTATGCAGTTTTGGGAAAGACGTCGTCCTTATCGCCCGTTAGTAAAATCATTACAATACCGCCTCAAGAGGGGGTCGTGGATAACATGTCTTATGACAAGGCAGATATTATGGAGTACACGCCGGCAACGGGTGGATGGTTGCCAGTACTTGATGGAAGCAGTTTTGGTTTGGATGCAAACACAAATATTAGTTCCGTAGCAACACTTAGCGATTCAAGTATGCTGTTTACCTTCATTGACCGAACATCTGTTCCTGGGGTTGGAAAAGTCGAGCCGATTGATATTGTTCAATTTATACCAAGCTCGCTAGGTGCCAACACAGTAGGAACTTTTGACTTGTATTTTGATGGTTCTGACGTAGATTTAAACGAAGGATTTGAAGATATCACTGCGTTGTCGGTTCAGTCTGATGGCAGTATTGTTATTACCGTAAGAGATGATTTCAATGCGGGCGGGGTCACAGGAGGTAATAACAATTTGTATCAATTCATTCCAACTCAGCTTGGAGAAGATACACAAGGTAGTTGGAGTGTGTATCTTGATGCTCTTACTGCTGGGGTTCCAGCAGCACCTAATGCAATTGAGATTCTAGCTGACGGAAGCGTACTTTTGAGTTTTTACGATACGGTAACTCTTCCTACGGTGGGTCTTGTAGAGGATATTGATATTGTGAGATTTGTTCCTATTGGCGGGGGCGCGGGGACGTTTGAGATGTATTTTGATGGCTCTAGTGTTGGGTTGTTGCGTGGATATTATGATGTTTCGGGATTCACCACAAAGAGTGATGGGTCATTGCTTTTGCGTCTCAATCGAAAGTATCGAACCTCAATAGGGTATACCCAAGAGACAAAAGATCTACTTGTTTTTACCCCGAGTTCAATTGGAACGACTACCGCAGGTACGTTTGATATTGGTCTTGATGGTTCCGATATTGGTTTTATACATGGAACAACACTTGATGCGTTGGCACAACTTTCAAACGGAAACTACCTTATTAGCTTTTCGTCTGACGTATTACTTCAGGCGGTAGGATCGGTTAATCGTTCTGATATTGTAATGTTTGTACCTCCACGTGAGAACGACCTCACGGGACATTTTGAGCCATACATAACTTCAGGAACCTTGGGTTTAAACCCATCGGTGCATAATATTGTGGCCATGTCTGTTGGCGCAACAGGTCAGTTATATCTTGTTGTTGATGGTAAGTTATATATTGATGGCGTCATTACCTACTTGAATGATGTTCTTATGTTCAGTCCCACAACCCAGAGTCTTTCACTTTTCTTACACGGATCTGATGTGGGAATCGTTGGTTCGGATGCTATGATCGATTCGTTGTGGGTAGATGAACAAACAAGTGATGTGTATATTTCGGTAAATAAATCCGTGGAATTAAACGGGATGAGTCTTACTGATGCAGATGTGTTTGTGTGCAATATTTTTCAGCCGGGTAT
This sequence comes from uncultured Candidatus Saccharibacteria bacterium, assembly GCA_964482365.1. Classification (GTDB taxonomy): domain Bacteria; phylum Patescibacteriota; class 4484-211; order 4484-211; genus CAYZXG01. The sequence continues at coordinate 20,105 of CAYZXG010000003.1, forward strand.
ACAAACCCAGTGTTCGCTTGAGCAATACATGGAATCTGACAATGCGGGTTTTCTAAACAGTTCCCTTCGTGATGTAGTTCTTGTTCCATAGGGGATTGTTTTGTGTATTGCCCCCTAGAATTTACTATGGTAGAGTTTTTTAAGCCTCTGGCTCTTTGACATTTCGCGTCAATTTTTCTTTCAGAAAGGATGAAACAACAATGTTTCGCAAAATTAGTGCGTGGGTAATCATTATGACGATGGTCACCATGGTTTTTGCTGGAGTTGTGCTTGCTTATACCGGCACACTCACGGCAACGCCAAGTGTAACAACGGTCAAGGCGGGGGAAAGCTTTGACGTTATTGTGAAGGCAAGACCGACTCTTGCTGCGGATTGTATTGGTACCGGCGGAATGTATTTTCAGGCTCCTGGTACACTTACGGCTGCCAATATTGCCGCATCGATTACTTTTCATAATGCCGCGCAGTTTTCTGCTTTGAATTCGGCACTGCAAAGTAATGGTGGTGTCCCACCAGTCTATGGCGATACTGCCAAGGTTACGGCTGGAACTCAACTCCCTGGAGCGGTGACGTATGATTTGTTTAAACTCACCATGAGTATCACTGAAGCAGGAAGCTTTACGTTCAATTCAACGCTTCACGGACCCGGTGTTGGTCAAGACACACTCATTTCCTGCAATGGTCAAGAGTACGGCCAGACAACAACCGGATTCAGCATTACCGTTGTAGATAGTGTCATCTCGGGTAAGGTAACTCAGGATGACGGTACGACTGCGATCTCGGGTGCAACGGTAAAGCTCAAGAGTGGTGCTACTACCGTGGCGACGGTTACAACTGGTGCTGGGGGAACATATAGTTTTACGACCCCTGGCCCTGGTACGTATACAGTAGAGGCAACCCCGCCGGTCACTACGCCAAGCTGGACTGCAACGACACCAACATCTGTTGCCACAGCGGTTCCGGGTGACAAGGTTGTGAACTTCAAGTTCATTTCGACTACGAACGTTACGGCAACTGTTCTCACTACGATTCCTGGAGGGTATTCCCTTGCTAGTCGGCCTGTTTCTTGGCAACTTGACCACAGTTCTCCGGGGACTCCTGCAACGGGATCCGTCACACTTGGAGCCGGTGGGTCTTTTGCAGCAACGATTGCCAATTATCCAGGCGATCTGTTTATTCAGACTCGAGGCTTTAACGACATATGGAGGTCGTTTATCCCCAACGGATCAGGATTTGTATTTGGGACTGCTACGGTTTGTGTCGATACGAGTGATATCACTGATCCTACAGGCTATGGTGAGACTGGTGCTGAAGATCTGACCGAAATCGCACTTCGCCAAGGCAGTACAACTTCCACGTGGGCTGATAACAATGCTGATGGAAAAGTAACAGCCTCAGACTATACGGCTGGTCTAGGGTCCATGGGATGTTCCAGCAACATGATCCCGCCGGTCCCTCCCCTTGCTCGAGCAGCTTCAAGTGTCGGTGTAGCTGAGTTTGGTTTGAGCCTTAGGCGTGATTCCTTCGGTTACCGCTTTGCTCTTACCGGTCAGTCCGCTGATCCGGTATCAGGTGTGTTGGTTGTAGTCGAAAAATCTCAATGGGACGTAACTGAATATACTCCCGCCGAGATTGAAGGTTTTGATATCAACGGGAGTTGGGATCAAGACGGAAGTTTGATGTTCTACTACGAACGAACGCGCGCTGACGATGGCTCGATTCCTCAGCTTCCGCTCAATGAGGTTACATTTGGCACCGGCCAGATGTTGTCTTGTTCGGTAGGGCAGATGGTTGCAGACGATCAGTACCCGTCTTCGCATATGGCCATTCCGCGACAACGGTATGAAACGGAATACACAGGGGATTGGGGAACGTGCCCGCAGGGAAGTATCTACAATGTGTATCTTCCTTTTGCTGCACGGTAGTGTTTGATGATAATTAAGGGGTTGGTTAGCACGGTGCTAATCAACCCCACTTTTATATTTTTTGACATCGTTTGTTCTCCATGACATACTCTACCTGTTATGAATATTTTGTTTTCACAGATTCCGGAGCAGTGGCAAAAAGATTTTTTTACTGAAAAACTTTCGTCCCATTCCCTTACCTTTCTTGATACCGTCATAACTCCCGAAAATGTATCTGCATATCAAAACACTGACGTGCTATCTGTTTTTGTGGGCAATCCCGTTAACGAAGAACTTCTTTCTAAACTTCCAAATCTTACGTTTGTAACAACACGCTCCACCGGGTTTGATCATGTTGATCTAAAAGCAACGGCAACACATAACGTAATCGCGTCAAACGTACCGTTTTACGGTGAAAATACGGTTGCAGAACATGCCATGGCACTTGTTCTTGCTCTTTCACGAAAACTTCCGCAAAGTCTTGAACGAATTGAAGATGGCAAGTTTAATTACGATGGTTTACAAGGGTGGGATCTCAAAGACAAGACAATGGGAATCGTTGGCGGTGGACATATTGGCATGAATCTTGCTCGAATGGCCAAAGGGTTTTCAATGAATGTAGTGGTATACGATTTGTTTAAGAATGAAGAATTGGCCAAAGAGATTGGGTTTGAGTATGTTGAGCTTGAAACACTTCTCACAACGTCCGACGTTATTAGTCTGCATCTTCCGTTAAATGAACATACAACGCACATCATCGACGAAAAGGCATTTAAAAGCATGAAGAACGAGGCGATTATTATTAATACGGCACGTGGTGGACTCATTGACACTGAAGCGTTGGTGCAGGCATTGGCAACTGAAAAAATTGCGGGAGCAGGGCTTGATGTTCTTGAAAGTGAAGATCAGCTAAAAGAAGAAATTTCATTTGTTGCCCAGAACGAAGATCAAAGTGCTTTTGGAACACTACTGCTTGACCATATTCTGATGGAGATGGAAAATGTTATCGTCACGCCGCACAACGCGTTTAATAGCAAAGAGGCGCTTACTCGTATTTTGCAAACTACGGTTGACAATATCATTGCTTTTGAATCAGGAACTCCGCAAAACGTTCTGTCAAACGGTGGGAAGGAATGAGTAACATGTAACACGTAACACGTAATTAGTAACTCGTAACTCGTAATTAGGAATTAGGAATAGGTAAAAGGTAAAAGAGATAAGGAATGGGTAAAACGTAACACGTAATTAGGAATAGGAAAGAGTAAAAAAGACAGAGACGATTTCGTTCCACATAACTTTTTTCAAACTGCATTACGTATCTCAAAGATGACGACTAGCGTGCGTGCTACAATTTATATATGCCCCGCGGGTTTTGGACAAGTACATTTTTGCTTTCAGCGACTACGATTCCCGACTTCTGCAGATTTTTGGGATTAGGAGTTAAGTTTCCTTTTACAACAG
>CAYZXG010000004.1:0-20778 GCA_964482365.1 uncultured Candidatus Saccharibacteria bacterium
TAACTTTTGCACCTTTGTGACGAATAATGTCTTTACTTTCATCAGATCGTAACGTAAAAGAAAGACCCGAGAAACCAAACGGTGTATTGTCCTGTTTTAACTCAAGATTATATAGATCTTCAGATTGCTCAAAAATTTTGGTAACTTTTATCGCCATGGGACTATCCAAAAATACCGGTGTTTGCTCCAACATTTCACCCGTCTGTTTAAGATGGTCCATAAGATGCAAAAGTTCTTGCGTTCGTTCAATCGAAAACGCCGGGATCAAGAGCGTTCCATTTGTTTTTTCGATCGTGTTAATCTCTGACAAAAAAATTGCACGCACATCTTCAACAGGATGGGCTGAATCGCCATACGTAGATTCCATAACTACCGTTGTAGCTCTCTCAATAAGTGTTGTAGGCGGGATCAAATCTTGCGGACTGTTACCTAAATCGCCACTAAAAATAATGTTCTGAATTTGATCATCTGTATGTGAAATCTCAATGCTCGCAGAACCTAATATGTGACCCGCATTTCGATAGGTGGCAGTGAATCCGAATACCGTAATAGGTTGATCATATTCAACGAGTTTCATGAGACTTAAAATTTGCTCAACCTCATCCGCCGTATACGCCATATCGCCACGCCCATCTTCTTTACTAATATGGACTGAATCCATAAGCGAAATTTCGGCAATTTTTTTAGTCGCCTCGGTACAATACATGGGAGCAGAGAAACCCATTTTAGCTAGAATCGGAAGTTTACCGATGTGATCTAAGTGTGCGTGAGTAATTAACACTGCGCGAATGTTGGAAATATCATAATCCAAAAGTCTAAAGTTAGAATCTTCGTTCTCACGGCTCCCCTGCGACATACCAATATCGACCATAACTTGATCTCCGTTATTAGCGGTAAGCACAAAGTTAGAACCGGTAACATCACCAGCCGCCCCCCAGAAGTGAATAGATTTCATTATTCTTAGCTTACGGGAAGTTTACAAAAACTACAACCCTACTAAAAAACGAGCCCGGCCAAAAAATGGCCGAGCTCAGTAGAAACAACTTAGTAATGCGTTAATCGATACCACAAAAAACCCCAACCATTTGTATTAAGTTCTCCGGTTACTTTCTGTGGTATTTCAATCAGTTGTTGATTGACAGGCGCCGTTACTTCAAAAACACCCGGTGACGCATCGACAACCATGGGTTCAACAACCACCGCACTGCGAGTGAATGATTGCACTTGCATTTGTGCAACTTCCTGGGCTGGTACGCTTGTTTTTGGTGCCCACAGGTTTGTGACGAACTCAGGCATTGAAACACTAAATTCGGAAATATCAAACGGTTTACTCACTGTTATTTCACCATTACTTCCCACTACAACAGTAAGGTCAACCTTAACATTTACCTCAACCAAACGAGGAAGAACGATTGAAAACAACACAATAAGAAAACCTAGCAAACGAGCTTTCATATAACCTCCTATGAGAACAATACCTATTGAATTGACAGTGTGCCACCGTATTTTATCACTTTTGTGGGATTTTAAGCGCTGTACATATAAAAACACCTCGCCAAAATTCTGACGAGGTGTTTTTTTAACCGAACTCAGGAGGGCTACTTGAGCAATGCACGCTGCCGTTGCATCCTCATAAGCGCCGCCCAAGGATGATCTTTGATCCCCCACCACAGCAAAATGTACAAATCATCCCGGAAACGTTCAAGCTTATCTGTTTGCCAGCACAAAGCTCGTGCTCCTGAAAAACTGTCTTCATTAATCGAGCGTGCAATGGCCAAGAGTAGCTCACTCGGATTACCTTGGGATAACATTCGCACCACTCGGGCAAAAAAACTGTTAACCCAATAATCAAACTCAGTAACCGTAGACCGGGAATACAAGAGATTATCCAAATATTGCGCATAATAATTGACGGGACCATGATCTCCACGCAATATGTGATAAGCATGCGCCAGTGCGACGGCAAGTTGTTCGCTCTCAACTCGTCTACACAGTTCAAGATCCCGAGGATCTGTACCTGGATAACGAAGATAATACTGAAAACCTTTGCCTTCTTCAACAGAAATTACCCAGACATCGGTCGTGGCCTGCGTACCGGTTGCTGCAAAAAAATCACACGCCACGCACGCAAGATCCTTGTTATCCAAACTTCTAAATTCCAACTCGGTAACCACGGTACCCTTTTGGTCGATCAAAAAACACATTCTCTTTGCCATTTTCTCCTCTTTCCTTCGCGCCTTTAGTAAATTTTTTGAGTGCTATAAATCCATGCAAACAGAAACTATGGGCGGATTATACAGGGATTACGCCAAAACGTCAACTATAGGTCTTGCTGTGATCGGGGGGAAATTAATTTTTATCCTCAGATTGCAAAGGTTTAACTAAAACGTTTCGAAACAATATATACGACGCAAAAAGTCCGCCAATCCCTAATAACCACGCCGAAAAGGCAAAAACCAGCGCTTCTTGTGTTCGCGCTTCAACCTCTTTTAGTGACCTACCCGCAAGTACGTATCCCTCGTTGTCTCCACTCTGATAATGATCAATAACCGTTGCAACACGTACGTCTGTTTGTGGCTCCCACGTTATGCGGCTTTCGCCATTAGCTTTTACATCTTCTAACACACCAGCTGGTAACTGAGGAACATCTGCACCAAGTGCACCGGTTGAAATAACAACCTTTCCATCTTTGTCAAAAAGCATAACAAACTCCGACAGTGTCCGTGAGATATCTACGGTTGATTGGGTAACCTGATCAGCAGTTGGAGGGGTTTGTCCCTCGTTGTACGAAAAAACAAGATCCTCAACAATTTGTACCTGAGGGTCATTTGCACTCTGTCGATACATTTGTTGTACCATGGCAAAACTTACCCCAACCGAAAAGGTAAACAACATAGCAGGAATAAAAACGGTCTGCGCAACGATTTTTGATGTAATGGAAGTAAACATGATACGTGTGTGTATTATACGTCAATCAATCCACCCGCATAGGTGGCTTTGTAAACTCCCTCATCGTTTCGAATAATTTGCTCCTCACCCATAAATTTTAAGATGTCACCCTCCCAATAATTCGTGTATTCAAGGTCTTTATCAGAGATACTGTGTGGACCTCGAAGCGGACACGAAGCAGGCATTTGCGAAAGTGCTTTTCTTAACATGGCATAAACTGGCGCAGTATCAACGCCTTCAAACACAAAACCGTAATATACCATCATCCACACTGCTTTTTTCTGATAAACAACAACCTTGCGCCCACCATATGGTGCACCGCCAAAAAAATTATCGTGCATTAAAAAATCACCCTGCTCAAAGGAAATAGTCGTGGAACCATCGGCTTGTTTGACCCAATCGTTTTCATTGCCGGTTGCATACCCAGCTTTATTTGCTGCAACTAAAAATTCTTGCAAACTCTTTTTATCCATGGGCGCATTGTATCGTGAAATTATGAAAAGAAAAAGTGTCTGTGTTAGTATAAAAACATGCCTGTTGATAAGGCGCCTAATGGTTTTGCAGTTGTTGAAATCACTGTTGTCTCAGTCATCGTTGTTATAATCATTGCAGGGATGAGCACATGGTATTTGAAAACACAAGATTCACCTGACGATGAATTTACCGTAGAGTCACCACGTTTAGTCAAATCATGGCCAACAACAACTCCAGCGATTCCAACTGATACCCCACGAGAACATACTCCAATACCCACAACCACTGCTATACCAACTATGCAACCAACAAGCATACCATCACCAACAGCAGTCCAAAAAGTTCCAACCGCAACATCAATTCCACCAACAAGAGCACCGACTCAGCCAACTCAAACCCCAATCCCACCTACACCGACTATCCCAAGTTGTTACTCAAATGTGTCGCCAACGTTTTCAAGTCCGATCACAGACATGGCGAGTATTTCGTATGTTGTTGCGCCACCAACAATGGGTTCAGGACCAAACTTAAAAACACATGGCTACATTGGAACCAACGGGGCGCGTGTTCCAATTTATGCACCAACCGCCATGACGTTATCGAGTGGAGCGTATTATATGGGTGGACCTTACACGCTTGAATTTAAAGCAAGTTGCGAAGTTACCGTTCGGTTCGGTCATGTAACCGAACCAGTTGCCTCCATTCTTGCAACGCTGCCCCAAACACCAAGTACGAGTAGCGCAACTTCTGAACTTACTCCAATCTCATTTGCAACAGGTGAACTGATTGCCTACACAACGGGCACATCTCAAGCAGGAAACTGGGATTTTGGCGTATACAACTCGGCAACTTCAAACCGTTTCGCAAGCGATCCAGCATGGAATACTAGTTCCGTTTATACAACCGCAGTTTGTCCATTTACATACTTTTTGCCGGACATAAAAACTCAGTATTATGCAAAATTTAATAGCACCATCCTTTCCGGCAATCCGCCGTATGGCGACACCTTTTGTCAATGACGTTTCAATTCAAAATGAGCTGTAATCTAGCTGCTGTAATCTAGCAAAAGACCCCTATCTTGTGGTTTCACTCCTGCAAGATGAGCCCGAGTATCCGTTCATTGCAACGACCGAAATCGAGCACCTTCGAGCATTCCTGTATAGCGCGATTTCCCCAGGCGGCTATACCTATGTTGTTCACGACGCTGTGGTTGTGCGGGTGGAATGGACAATTCGATCTGTTCAAGACAGATCGTCAGAATGGCCGTTCACAGCGACGGTAAGGATCGAAAGCCTCGTGCCCCTGACGAGACGATTCAGAAACTCTGCGGTTGCACCATAGTACCTCACGCAAGAAATAAAAACAGGCGCTGAGTATAAAACTCAACGCCTGTACTTTTTACTTCAAAAATCCGCTACGCATCCATATAATCCTGTACCATTCGATACAGTGTGTGGATTTCCTCAACCAAAGTCTCTTTTACTACTTGCGCAGAAAACCCATGCATGCGAAAGGCAAAGGTGAGCCAAAATGCATGCCAACGGGTCAATTGGCCTTCAAAACAATACCCTTCAACGGCTTGCCACTGATCTTCGAATGGTTTTCGATTTTCGGGTTTCACCTTTTTGTACAACTCGATGTTCCAAAGGGGTCGCCTTCCCAATTTGTGCCCATACGACAAAATTGCCACTACCTTCCATATCTCTGACTCAAAAATCACGGGTAATTTTGTAACTGCAGATTTATACGGCATTAATCTCCCCTATTTATAAAACGAGAATGTGCAATTGAACAAGCACGATAACTACTCGAAAAAGCTTTGTCAAAACATTAGTTCAACAAAACCGCAATATCATTAAAATCTTTTAACACCTTATCTGCTTGCATTCGCACAACTTCACGATCAACGAACTCTTGGTAATACCAAAAATATCTACAAGCTCCTGCCGTCTTAACCGCAAGATCAGTAGATCCATCACCAATCATTACCGTTGCCCCTTCAAGCGCTAAGGATCTAACAACCTCGACTTTGCCATTTGAATGCGCCAGTGGATTGTTACTATCCACCCCAACACATATTCCGTTTTTAAACAACAACGTATTTGCACGAATACATTGGGAATATACATCAATGTTTTCAAGAACGGGAACAATGATATTCAAGAATCCACCAGAAACCACAAACCATTTGTATTGATTAAGAAGTTTCAGCTGAGCAACAAATGACGGTGAGATTTGGGAACTAACGCTTTGAATTGCACGCTGAATCACCCTCTCGTTAATGGTGAACATTGACAATCTTTGCGTAAGTGATTCCTCAAAACTCAACACCCCTGTCATGCCTAAGTTTGTAATTCTCTCAATTTCAGCAAGAACTCGATCCTTATCTTCTTGACCCTCAAGTGAAATTCTGCCAATCTCTTCCAGAACCTCAACGCCCGAAATGGTTGAGTCAAAATCAATAATTATGTTTTGAATTTGCATGTCGAAGAATTCCCCTTACTGTGGCATTTCTCTGTGTTAAGTAGATAATTACAACAAATGTTAGTGATCAAAGGACCACAGGTAAAGGCCCAAAAAAATAAGAAACAACGGTAAAGAATCCCCAGATGATACTCAATATTACCAATGCATTTGAGATCGTACCGACAACTGCATGCGCAAGTAATTGGCGGGAAACAATGGGGGCCTGTCTATCACTGAGAAGCCTGATGAGTTCCACCTCAGTTGATAGCTTGGTCTTTGAAACAACGAACTCGACAACAAAAAAACATACTATAAAGCTGACCGTTGACCAAATTGCATGCTGCTCACTGGCAACGCGATTTGCACCAAGAAGCATTCCGACAAACACAAAATACGTTCCCCAACTGTAAACATAGGCCCGTTTTACTACACGTTTGCTCACAATAGTTCTCCTTTTATTAAACAGTCGAAAAAATGGGACCTACGTGCTCGCGCGCGTAAGCCCCTTCGATACAAATTACAACAGCTTACCAAGTCTCAACCGCAACCCATCTTGGTCGCGCCATCACGCCCAAAACATTACCCTTAGAGTCAGGAATCCACACAACACCAACGGGGTCGTTAGGACCTGCATCATCCCACAAAACCGGTTCTGTACCGTAAGCGCCGGCAACAAACCGCAAGAATCCAACAGGATCGGCGGTTGCCACATCCCAGTGAGTTGCTGGCGTTATAGGACCATCCGGAAAATACTGAAACTCACGCCAATACTTTCCGATAGGCGAATTTGGAGCATCCACCAAATGGTAAATACGCACATGATCAACCGCCGGAACGGTGATACCACCGTCACCCCAAGCAGCCGATGCGGCCATCATTTCTTCAAGCGTTGGATAACGAACCCCAATGTGATGAAGTATGGTTGCGTACTTGAGTGCGTATAAAACTATCAAGGCAATGAGACGATCGTGTTCCTCAGATAACTTACTCACAGCAACAATCCACTCATCCCAACGGGCACCACCCATCCACCCAAGTCCCATGACAAACCCAAGAGTTGGTGTAAGCGACAAACCCGTTGCGGACCCAGTGAACAGCAATTCTGCCGCCTTCGTTGGCCCAACAAATGTTGCACGCGACTGTGGGTCAATATCACCACCGGCCCAACCTCCAATTGAAATGTGGAACCGTTGATCAGGGCTTACCTTCATGAGCTCAATTACTACAGCTTTCCCATACGCTTGACATAGCAGGTCTGCGAGTCTCATGCCTGCAAACAACTGCATCACATGGTCGTTCCCATTACTCATTCCCATCGTCTATCTCCTTTACAACTCTTATGTATAATTGTGAATGTCCGACAAACCAACCGATTACTGTAAATCAAGAGGGATTATAACTCAAACGGGCCAACAACACTACAGGACTCCTATTCTTCCCTCAACGCCGCGATTGGGTCAAGTTGTTGCGCTTTGCGAGCTGGTATAACACCTGAAAGCCACGCCAACAATGCAAGTCCAAGAATAACCGTCACCACATCTTGAATTGAAATAAGAATGGCCGCGCCGCCAAAATCCTTAAGTCCGTCCTTAAAATAGGTGTTTACAAAAACTTGAACTCCGTATGCAAGTGCAGTACCAACGCTTGCGCCAATAACGCCGATAGAAATTGCTTCGTATGAGAAAAGTCGCTGAACTGCTTTGTTGGACATTCCCAATGCTTTTAGAAGTCCAATCTCTTTTGTGCGTTCGAATACGCTCATGAGCTGCGTATTAATAATTCCAAACGAGGCGGCAATCAGTGCAATCCCGCTAAACCCTGCCAGTGCAATCGTAATAAAATTTACGATGGTATTTAGTGTCGAAACAATAACACTCGTACCAAACACAGAATAGGTATCGTTTAATGATTCGATGGTAGCGATAACGGTTTCTTCATCAGCGTTATCCAAAACTTTTGCTAAGATTGTTGTAAACTTACCTTCATTCTCAGTTCCTTGAGTTTGAATCTCATGTAATTTTGCAGCTGCATCAATACCGATAAATACTCCACCCTGAGCTGTTTGCTGAGGTGGACCAAATCGTACCACTTCACGCACACCAACTATGGTAAACGGCGTTTCATTAATATCACCATTCGCATCTTTAATTCCGATTACAATTTCTTTGCCTACAAGATCCAATTCGTTTACTCCAAATGTTTTAGCAAATATTTGGTCAACCACTATATCGGATAAAGCCCAGTCACTTGGGAATACGCCTGCCACAACGCTTGATTCTGAATATGAATACACATTAATTACCGACAATGTGTACTTTGTATCTTGATCAGATAAACGCACATATTCGGGCGTAATGTCATAATCAGGCCAGACTGTTTCAACTCCATCCACGCTCGCAATCGCTTCCACATCGTCTAACGTAGAAGGTTCAACTTCTGAAATACTTCCGCGTAACTGAACTACGGTTGAATCAATTTTTGTAGGAGAATACTCCGAAACGATATCTTTCTGATCGTCCGGCGAACTTGACTGTATTACTTTTGAAACACTTACCACACTACTTGATAACTGAACATTAGTATTTATATAGTTTTGAAGCGCGTTTCCAACACCAAGTGTGAGCACAAGTGTTAACGCACCGATGCCAATTGCAGACACAGTAAGTAACGTACGAGATTTGTTACGACGCAGATTTTTGACTCCTCGTTTAATAATGTCTATTGTTTTCATGACGTTACTCCTTTACCAACCATCTCTATGATTTCGCCATCTTTAAGCACGATCCGATTGTCAAACCTTTTGGCAAGTTCATCGTCATGCGTAACAACAATTAACATGGCCTTAGTGTTTTTATTGAGATCAAACAGCATGTCTTCTACAATTCCGCCTGTTACTGAATCAAGATTTCCTGTTGGCTCATCAGCAAAAATAATGTCGGGGTCACCAACAATTGATCGTGCAATAACCACTCGCTGTTTTTGACCGCCCGATAGATCACTCGCCTTGTTGTTCATCTTATCTAATAGATCGACTGATTTTAATGCAGCGATTGCAGTCTCGCGACGTTTTGAAAACGGTACTCCTCTAATCTCAAGTGGAACCATAACGTTTTCAAGCACTGTGTTTTCATTCTGTAAAAAGAATGCCTGGAAAATAAATCCTATGGTTTTGTTACGAAACGCATCGAGTTTTTTAGCCGGCATGGCCCACACGCTTACGTTGTTAATAATTACTTCACCTGAAGTCGGACGATCAAGACCAGCAATCACATGCATGAGGGTTGATTTACCGGAACCTGACTTGCCAAGTATAGCCATATTAGCACCTTGTTCAAGGGTAACCGTAATACTTTTTAGCGCGGTAAAGGCAGAGTTTCCTTTGCCATAGGTTTTGTTGAGATTTTTAATTTCGATCATTGATCGATTTGGTCTATAGTATGGACGAACCCTCAGTATACCTGAGTTTGACAGGCTGCACGCTTACTACGGTAAAACCATGAAAAATATTTCAATGAACTTATAAACTGTTATACTTAACCTTAACCCATGAACATACGGGAATTCTTTTCGGATAAAGACGGCAAGATCGTAATCGCTCAGACGCCAAACCCGCCATTACTTATAGCAATTGCGTTTTTCATCTTTGGTTTTGTACCAAACTCATCGCTACAACTGATAAGCATGTGGGGTCTACAGATTACACTGTTATACTGGTCGTATTTAGAGATAACTTCTGGTGTAAATCCTTGGAGAAAATTTCTTGGCGCCGCAACGCTTGCGTATGTTTTAATTTCAACGATATTTCCAATCGTGGTGGGAGTAGTTTAATAAAATGCCTTCACGTGTGAAGAAGATGTAGGTAAAATCCTGCCTCCCACCCCAAACCACTATGACAATATTCGATCATGTATTAAGAAGACTTACCAAACCAACTGAATACACTGCTTCAACGGAGGAACTAAAAACCATTACGTTCGAAGGAATTCAGACCTATATTTTTAACAAAGTAACATCGGGTAAATTTAGAAAAACTTCACTTGATCAAGAATCAATACAAAATATTAAATCTGCCATTCATCTCAACGTTTCTAAAAACCAACCCATAAAATTTACCTACCCATTCGGCGGCTATAAAAGCTGGCGATTGAATTCATTTCCCAACGTTGACTGGGCTGAGTTTATGACTATTTCCTATGTCTTACGGTACATCGCACCAATCGCGACAACGTATCAACCTGGTGTTGAGATCTTTTTTTCGTCTGATGATGTAGTTATCGAACTTATTGATAATTATCCTCGCAAAGATCTTGATTTGTACGTGTATTCATTTAGAAAACTGCTTTCATTCTTTAGTCCGTACGTACCAAAAAACGTTACACTATCGCTACAACAGGTGGTTCCTGATATCTACACGCCAGAAGAATATCATGCAGAGCTCGAGCGTATTTTTTCACAGATGAAACATGAAGGTTTTCCACAAGAAAGAGCACGTGCATTGCACAACGAGGGTTTCGCTTTCAATTTCTTGCGAAACGGGAAACAAGACCTTACCAACGAGGATGACTACGAGCGTGTTTTCCCAGATCTTGCCATTTATAGTGACGCGTATCTAAAACTTGAAAAACGAAAAGCATTTGTCCGAGGCAAAGACAAGATTGTGTTGTTCTCAAACAAGATTCCGAATGCTATTGATATTGGTTCTACCAATGTATCAAAAGCTAAGTTTTGGGCTTGCACAAGGGTTTTTGAAAAGGACGAAAGATATCATGATCGAATACTCTCCCCTACACAATGGGATCAAATTGAAAAGCAGATTTCGTACGAAGAGTCAGACCTTATTCAGATGGATAACTTTTCCAAGATTCCTGTAATAGAAGAACGTCTTAATTTCAAAGGATAAACTACCCCACCGCGTGGAATTCTCAAAAAGAACATTTTTGTGGTATAGTCCAATCCTGCCGAATTCATCAGCACATTTACTTTAGTAAAGGAGGTATCGTGTGCCTTCACACAAACGTGCGCCTTCAAGCCAACTTTCAATACAAACATCAAGAGGGTTTATTAGTACAGACATCACCCACATAGTTGTAGACCTTTGCAGAACGTTTGAGCCAAACCATCCGATTTCCATTGTAGATTACGGTACCGGACAAGCATCCCTACTAACAATGATCAGTCAAGTTGCAAAGATATTTCAGCAACGCACCTTTGTGTTTACCGGATACGACCCGCATCTTGACCCAACACTCGGAAGCGGTTTGTTATTGTCACGCCTAATCGCTGCATCACATGGGAGCAATCATCGCTTTGAGTTTTGCTCAACCCTCCCTCACCATGCAGATATTGTGTGTGCGCATTTTAGCCTTCATCACACGCCGAACCTTACCATTGCGTGTCGTGAAATTAGTACAATGAACCCTCGGCATCTTCTGGTTGCAGACTATGATTTTACTGATCCTCCGATTGACATCGATGGTTTGATTGCACATTTTGAGCAAACCCAAGCTGGCCGGGATGAACTTGCTCTGTTTGTGCATCAAGCAGGAGGCAACGTTACAAAAGGTCATATTGACTGCTGGAAATTCCACCTTCACTATGGTTTCAAGGATTATCTAGACGCAATTGAAAAAGCTGTAGGGAACGTAAAAACTGTTACCCTTCCACAAAAACGATTTAGTTTTGAGAAGCGAAAGTTCTTGATTGCGGTTGAGTTATAACAAAAAGGGCCGAGCGCATATTTTGCACCCGGCCCTTTTTTCACTTTGACCATGCATTCCAAGCTAATCCCCCTAACTGCCACGTCAGAGAGGTAATGCCACCAGCCCCGAGAACAAACCCAAAATTGTACATTTTCCCGGAATTATGCACTTCATAGATATTCACGCTATCCGTGAACAATGAAAATATAAACGAAAAAAAGTAAATCGTGCCGTGCCAAAGACCTGGCCAAAAGCCAGCAATCTTTCCGTCCAAACTTATCAAATTTGTTAAGAGGTTATGCCCAGGGGTCCCAAGAATCTTCATGCAAACAACAACCCCAGCGATAAATAGAACAAGGCCTAGAAACTCCCACAAAAGTTTATTTATATCTTCTCGGTTATAAACCATTTTTCTCTATTCCTTTGGCTAGTTACGTTTTGTATCTCGCATTGTCACCAATACCCGTGAGTCCGCTACAGAAACCAGATAGTATCGATAAAAGACCACGACACTCTCTATGTCCTCTGAATCGAAGATAAACCTTGGGGCCATCTTTCTCAACAAGTAATGCTTTTGACTCAATGACCGAAAATGTTCCACTTGTCCCGTTTGTCAAACGAGCCTCAACATAATAACCAATGTTGGCCCACCCCGGGTTTAAATCCTGCGGAATTTACATTCTTCCTCCTGCTCTTCTTGCCAGGCAAAAGCCATCCGAATCCAATCAGGCACGGGGTGGAAATCCTCAGTGGTCCAACCAAACAACGTTTGACAAATTGCCTGAAAAGACAGCAAAGCACTCAGATCAACTGGTTGTTGTTTGAGGAAATCGGCGGAGATTGAAACAGCAGGTTTGCCTTTCTTTCTGCCCTCAATCATACTTCCAACCAAAATTACCGTCCAACCGGCAACAGTCGTGACCGGAAACCCGTTACCATCCAATGCCATGCTTATTGGCATGATCTTCTCCTTTCGTAAGTTAAGCTGCGAAAAATCAAATATTGCTCCAATAGCAATTTGTAAGGGGAATTATACCACGACAGACCGATAGTTATGGCCGCCACACGGTTAAAATGTTATACTTTTGCTATGTCTGATATCAATGCGTCAAAAACCTCCTGGGATTTTACAAAGATTACCCCAAAAGACGATGAACTAGAAACAGTTGAATCAAAAACATATGCGTTTATTAACACGTGGAAAAACGATTCAAGCTATCTTTTAGATGATCAAAAACTCAAACAAGCACTCGACGAACTCGAATATCTGTATGCACACTACGGATTAACAGGCGCTACTGGCTACATACTAGGGCTACAAATCGCACTTGACCAATCAAATCCACAGCTTTTGGCCAAAGCACAAAAACTCGAAGACTTTGCCGTAACACTGAGTAACGATATGGAGTTTTTCTTACACAATCTAGCCATGATTGATCAAGGTACACAAATTAAATTCCTTGAGTCTGCCAATCTTATAGACTACCGCCACTTTCTTAAACGACTTTTCGACAAAGCTAAATATTTACTCTCAGAACCTGAAGAAAAAATTCTCACACTCAAAAGTTCGGTAAGTCACGGCAATTGGGTTCATATGACTGACTCAATTCTTTCAAAACAAGAGGCTGAGATAAAAAACGAAGACGGGAGTACGTCACTCAAGAGTTTTTCTGAAATCATGGATCTTTTGGATCACGAGAACAAAACAGTGCGCGACAGTGCTGCAAAAGAATTTAACGTCATCCTTGATCGCTGGGTGGAGGTTGGCGAGCATGAAATAAATTCGATCGTTCAAAACAAAAAAACTAACGACGAATTACGACACATGAATCGGCCTGACTTGTCATCTCACATCCGCGATGATATTGATCCAAGTGTGGTCGACACTATGGTTTCGGTCGTTACACAAAATTTTGATATTTCTCACGAGTTTTACAAAACTAAAGCACAGATGCTGAAGGTTGATAAACTTGCTTACCATGAAAGGAACCTGCAGGTGGGCACGATAACCAAAGACTTTAGTTACCAAAAATCGGTTGAATTAGTGTACCAAGCGTTTTTACATTTGGATGCTGAGTTTGCGGAAATTTTTAAAGGTTATGTTGAAAACGGACACATAGACGTGTTTCCCAAAAAGGGTAAATCAAGCGGTGCTTTTTGCGCCCACGATCTAAAAAAACTTCCTACGTTCGTCTTACTTAATCACACCAACAAACTTCAAAACGTGTTAACTCTTGCACACGAAGCAGGTCACGGAATTAATAACGAACTCATGCGAACTCAAAACGCATTAAACTTTGGAACTCCGCTTAGTACGGCCGAAGTCGCAAGTACATTTTTTGAAGATTTTGTTCTTGAAGAACTTCTTATCAACGGCGGGTTAACTAACGCGGAAATAAAAACGATTCATATGCAAAAACTCAACGACGACATTAGTACGATTTTTAGACAAGTAGCTGCATACAATGTAGAGAAAGAACTGCACACCAAGATAAGAGAGGTAGGTTATGTATCAAAAGAACAGATTGGCGAGATTTTTATTACCCACATGCGTGCATACATGGGAGGTGCTGTTGACTATAATCCCGGAAGCCAAAACTGGTGGTTGTACTGGGGGCATTTTAGAAGTTTCTTTTATGTTTATAGTTATGCGAGTGGACTCCTGATTTCAAAAGCATTACAAAAAATGGTAAGACAAGATAAAAAAAACATAGAACTTGTAAAGGAGTTTTTACGTGCCGGAAGAAGTAAATCACCCAAAGACATCTTTCTGGAGTTGGGAATAAACATTGAAGACAAAGCATTTTGGCAAAACGGCGTTGATGAAATTAGAGGTTTTTTGAATCAAATTGCAGACTAGTCTTTTGCGTGAACTCTGCCATTGGATATCGATATAGACTGCTGTAGCAGTAAAGTCAACTCTGGATGTTGCCGAGGAACAACTAAAACCCAGAGCATTCGTGATATAATACACACTGTAGAAATAAGTTTTTTCACCGCCCGCATGTTGGAACATTAACTTTGCAAAATTATTCAGAAGGAGACAAAGATGAACGCGAAACAACGGGAAAAGATGGTTCGTGACTTACAAGCTCAGGGGAAAACACCGGGTGAAATCGGCAGGGTACTTGCTGCGATAGACGTTTCAATTCCCGATATTGTGATTGCATTTTTGGATGCAGGTTATGAAATCGCTGTATACGAACCTTTGGGCACCGATGAAAAAGAAGCTACAAGGAATGTTCTCACTCTCAGTTTGGTCGATCATGCATAAATACATTTAATAAGGAGTCCTAGCCATGCCTTGCGTATTTTTTAAAAACGTCCCTACTGGTTTTGTATTCGACCCAAATCTCATCCGTCAACTCCATCAAACGATATCCGTTCTAGCTGATGGAGCAAACGTTGAACTGCATGTCGAAAACACTCACTACACCATGCTCACACCTGCGGGCACAATGGTACCGGCAACAAATGTCCATGCTGTAGTTGAGTGGCACGAACGCCCCCAACACATTGCAACGGCCGTAGCAATAGCAATCCATTATTTCTTAACAGCGCATGGAATTGGAAATGGCTCTGATATCACGATACGAGACTACCCATCAGGGAGTTTCTATTTCGACGGGAAGGTAGTCGAAAGCGGGCCTCCCGTTGCCGCGTGATTTTGCAAAACGATACTAAAAGAGGCGGGGACTAAAAGTCCTCGCCTCTTTTTCATTTCTTACCTACAAAGGCAGTGACTGCCCGCCTATAAACGCTTCGCGCACTCTACGTTGCTGTGACTCAACCGCAGCAACAAAGGCTTTGACATATGCAATTCTTGTTTCCCAAACCCAGATAATTGTCTCTGCAAGTTCACCACTTGTAACAGAAAATGGATGCCATGCACCAGGAATGCCACAACCATACATAATAATAAACCCACAAAAATGGAGATGAAAACAATCCTCCCCAACGTTTATTACTTTAATATATTGGGAAGGCATTCCATTTTCGTCGAGGTTCGTCCCAGCAAGGTAAACAAAAATATGCATGCCGTTGATTTCGTTATAACCGACGTTTATTCGAAACCGTGTATCGGCGGCGAGGTTCGGAACTAGTTTTTTAAAACGATCCAATAACTCCTCCGCCTGATGCTGTTCGCTTAGCGTTTTATATTTCATACGTGCCCCCTTTCAAGGTGCAAGAAACAGTAAACCTAAAATACCCATGGTAGATTACAATAAAGTCAACTCTGGATGTTGACGTGAATGGAGAATCGGGACCTTATGGTATTAAGGTTCCGATTCTCACTAAGGCAGATGGTGTTATATCTTATTAAAGCGTGGTTTGATGAGGACCATCATCGCCGGCCGCAATCAAACCAGCACAAAGGAGAAGGAAGAGCGCCACCAAAATCAAAAACAACATCTTCCCTTCCGCAGTTAGGGTTTTCGGCCCAACGTCCATCATTGCGACTGCAAGAGTAAACATATATTTCTCCTTTTGATAAGTGACGAGTATAAATACAGGCGAAATGGCTATTTACGTGGCGTTATTTTGTTAATAGTACAAATTTTTTGATACGTAATTCTAACTCTCCCAAACAGTTGTATTATACCAGATATCGCCATGTTTTTAAGGTTTGACGAGTTCTACACAGAAAATCCGTGATGTAATAGATGTGTAAAAATAAGTTTTCACCGCCCACACTATGATTTTTGGGACATTTCCATCGTAACATTTTTTCAAAATTCAAACGGAGGCTATCGTGACTACTTTGGTAAACCAAATTCGTACGCTTAGAAAACAAGGGGTTAACCCAGCTCAAATGATTCCCGCACTTCTACGTGAGAACCCTGACGAGACGATTGGGGCTTTACTTGAAGCATTTGCCTTGATAAACAAAACCTAGCGTATTAACCTTCATACGTGCCCCCTTTCAAGGTGCTCAAACCGTAAACATAGATAACCTAGGGCAGATTATAGCAAAAAAGGTTCCCAAAAGAACAATAAACCCCTACTCACGCCTAAGCAAACCTATTCCATACGCATATTCTAAAAAGGCCTTGTTTGCATCAGGAACGCGCGCCGTGGTTCCGTCTTTTTGTTTTTGAAAAAACGAGTCGAACTCTTGCCATGCTTGGTGATTTCCAGGTTCAAAGTTTATGTATATGGGATTATTTGTGGTGAGCTCTCGCAACCTTGCCTCATGTTCTTCTATCGCTTTTCGATAAAGCCCAGATATTTTAACTTTTGCAGAAAATGGATGTAACCTAACGGTTGATCCGAAAATGTGTGCAGAAAGTTGTTGTATACGTGACATGTGGATCTCATCTGATATTAACCCCACGTCAACATAACCATTTGGAATCAAAAATTCTGTTTTTATAATAACCAACTGATTTATAGTCGTTTTTCCTGTTTCTTCTAAAACAATATTTAATTCACTTCCAGAAACTTTGTTCAAAATATATATTTTCATCACCTCTGCTTCTGAAACATCGAGCGTTGTCTTACCACCAGAAATGATAATTGGAATGTGTGGGTATTGTTTGATAACTTGAATCGCTTTGTTACAACGTGCCTGAGCAATCCAATCAAGCTGACCGTTCGGTAACAATTGCCTGCCAAATAAAATTAAACAATCCACAATCGAATTATATCAAGATTGAAGAATGTAGGGCAGATACCTACTTCTTATCTTTTGTCCATACTTTGCAAATCGCAAACCCAATGATCATGCCAATAAAAATGGCAATCCTAGCATCAAGCTGGCTTGATTCGTTAGAGAACAAACCAACAATTACAACATAAACAACTATCGAAAGGATAAATACCGAAGTCTGAAGCTTTGTCATAATAAATCACCTCGCATTTTAACTTATGATAAACCTCTTTGCCCAGCCGCACAATTAAGATACAATTATTGTGAACTCATGAGCAAGTCCGCAAAAATAATTGCGATCTGTGCAATTACAACAATTCTACTGATTCCTTTTGTATTTATTAACTACTTAAACCCAATCATTCATCGATTACAAGCAGTTGAAAATCCACAGGCAACTAAGGCTGCTTTCGTAGTCCTTCGAGAATATCTAACTGACTTTTACCCAGCGCTTGTTAAGGAGTTGCCCAACACAAAAATTCTCTACCAACAAATGGATAATGGCATAGAAGGTTATGTCGTTCCAGCAGAAATTAGTGAATCCAAACAGAACATCATATATATTAACGATCATTTTCAAAAAGAACCAGCGGTTTTAACTGCCATAGTCATCGTACACGAAATGACTCATGTTTTACAGTTTAAAAACGGTTCGGAGCATGATTGTGTTGAAAAAGAAGTTACTGCATTCACAAACGAAGCTTATTTCTATGCTTTTCTTGACACAAAAGATAGAAATACACTTTTATACGCCGCGCGTAAATTTGAAGATCCTGTTTCAAAAATGACCGTAGCAACTGCTCAAATTCTTGACAAAAACATTACTGACTGTGGGGCAGAAAATACCAACTGTTGGATTGATGCAACAAAAAACACTGTAAGAAATTTAGTTCTCGACTCAGAAACATATCGAAAAAACTGCAATGTTACTGAGTAAGCAGTAACAAGAAATACTACAATACTTTTCCAAACACCTGCATCATTTTTAACTCATCGCCACCCTCAACAAGTCCTACCTTTTCATACCCCATTTTTTCATAAAAACCATACGCCGTGTCTTTGTATCTATTTGCACTTCGGACAAGTAATTCGGAATAACCGACATTTTCCGCCTCCTTTTCAACATATTCGACGAGAGACTTCCCCACGCCGCGACCTTGAGCTGCTGTATCGACATACAGTATTTTAACTTCACCAGGATTTTGCGTTTTTGCCAACGGTATAACTTTTGGTAACGGATCACTTAAACCAACAACTCCCAAAACATAGTCTTCTTCTTTTGCAACCCAGAAATGCATATTAAATTCAGTTTCACCTTGAACCTCTTTGCCAATCCTTTCAACATACTTTTCAACTTCGATCTTTTCAGTCCATTGTAATAAGATCTTGCGGATTTGATCTAAGTCTAAAAGTTTTGGTTTAGAAATATGCATTACCAATAAGCATATATGAACAAAGAATAACAACATCTAATGTCACAAAACAATTTTCTCAACTTGTTTTGAAACAGTATCAAAAACCACAAAGCTTGCAACCCCCGTTTTGAAACCCTGAACTTCACCTGGATTGATTAGTATCGTTTCTCCTATCTTTTCCTGCCGATATTCGTGAGTATGTCCATGTATGCACAGGTCAAACTCGCCCGATTTTGCGGCAAGTTCAGAAATCCGTGGATAGTGATTCATAAAGACTTTCACTCCATCAATCTCACCCTCATAGATATCACCTGATAACTCGATCTTTTCAGAAGCATCCATCATGCGCGTCATACCAACTTTTTCGGCCTCATTGTTTCCCCACACAAAATAAACCTTGCCATTAAACTTCTCAAGGATCGCAAGTTGAGGAGGCGCAATCAGATCACCCGCAAACAATGCATATTCACACCCCTGTTCATTTGAAATTGCTACGGCACGATCTAAATTAATCCAATTGTCATGACTATCCGACAGTATTGAAATTTTCATTGTTTATTCATTACGTTAATCTGCACCTCGCGTTACAACTTGAATCTGCGCACCAAGTTTTTGGTATACCTCGATAATGTTTGGGTACCTGCGTTTTAAAATATCAAACCCGTGGATGGTGGTTTCAACTGGTTCACAAAGCGCCGCCAAAAAAACCGCTTTCATAGATTGAATCACCAGTGGCGGCGTTACATCACCACCGGCAAACATCACCGGACCCTTAACAATAATCTTTTGAGGATCAAGCATTAAAATATCCGCACCTAAAAAGTTAAGTTCTCGAACAAAATCAAGCCCGGACTCATACATCCAATTTTGTAACAAAAGTCTGCCTTCAGATTTACTCGCAAGTACCGCCATTGGAGGTACGCAATCAACAGGAAATCCTGGCCATGGTCGTGGTACAAACTTTGGCAAATTCTTTGCCGCTTGAGGAAATCCAACATCCGCAATCGTAAGCCCACCATCACCCCGTTTAACCAAAAGATCATCCCCCACTCTATCAACCTGAACATTAAATAAAACCATCCAGTTTATAATTCCATCAACAACATCAGGGAGATTTCCTCCTTTTATAGTTATCTCACCGTCAGTAATTGCCGCCGCAATCATGTATCCTGTGATATCAACAAAATCTGGCCGAGGTGTAAAATCCGCTCCCTGCATGTCCTCAACACCTGTAATATGAAGTTGATTTGACCCAACGCCTTGAATATCTGCACCCATGTCTTTAAGTAAATTCACCACATCAGTAACATGCGGTTCGCACGCCGCATCAATTATCTGAACATCGGATGCAATACCTGCAGCATACATAACGATATTTTCTGTTGCAGTCACGCTCGCCTCAATCTGCCATACACGATACGTTTTTTCTTTGACTTTTGGCGCGGTAAAGAGAATATAATCATTGATAAGTTCTATACTCACTCCTAACTTTGAAAACGCATTTGTGTGTGCCTCAATTGAGCGCATTCCCAACTCACATCCACCAGGTTGAGGAACTTGCGCAACGCCAAACCGTGCCAAAAGCGGGCCCACAAAATTAAGCGAAGCCCTAAATGCACTGCCTAATTTTTGGTCGACTTTATACGAATTGATTGACTCACCATTGATCGTAACAGTTCCATTACCATCATTTTCTACAACCCCACCAAGCTTTTCAATTATCAAAAGAATTTTTGTGACATCTGACGTATCTGGAACAGAGTGGAATACGGTAGTTCCTTTGCACAAGATTGAAGCAGGAAGTGCAGCAACGATTGCATTTTTATTTGGGATCGGATACACCTCACCAGTAAGTTTTTTGCCTCCGACAATAGTTACGGTTTCTCGCATTGAAATTATTATATCGTATTTTCCACGAAGAAACTTTACTATCTACTGTGTTGCAACGGTCATTGTTTCTGCCACAGATCCAACATAATTCATGGTCCCATTTGAAAAAGTAACACTCTCAACATCAAATCCCAAAGCACCAGCAATGATCGTATTTGCAATATTTTCTAAGGGTCTTGACTAGATAACGACGAGAGAAATGTCGTAAAATCAAGTCATGACCATGAAAAAGGAT
>CAYZXG010000005.1:0-18866 GCA_964482365.1 uncultured Candidatus Saccharibacteria bacterium
GAGACAGTAACGCGCAAACCGTAATTCGATCTGGAATGGCATCTGATCCAAATCTACTTGGAGTGGTCACCACAAAACCCGCACTTTTGTTGGGAAGTAACGTAGAAAGTGGTGTGGCCGTAGCCCTTATCGGTCGCGTACCGGTAAAAGTTAACGATCAAAACGGCGTTATTGTAAAAGGCGATTATGTAACGAGTAGTTCAACGCCGGGGGTTGGAATGAAGGCGACGGTTGCCGGGATGGTGGTGGGGAGAGCGTTAGAAGACGTGAGATGCGAAGAAACAAGTGACAACAAACAAGATACAAATTTGGAGCAAGATACAAGTGAAAAGGTACAAGGTATAAGTGAGACGTGCACCACGATGGTATTTACCAATCTCAGTTGGTACGATCCAACACACGAGGCGCTGGCATTAACCACCACGCCAATCGATACGGCAAAATACAAAGACCTTACTACTGACACAATGACCGTTAATCAAACATTGTCCGTACTGGGTGCATCAACATTGTCAGACACAACTATCACTGGAACATTAAACATCGGCCTGTTGTCAATCGAAAATTCAGCTCTTAACGTTTCCGGCGGTGTTCTAAACCTACAAGACGCTTATGGCTCCGGAAATATTGAGGCATTTGGCGGAAAGATCGTGATGACTACGGATGGAAACATTGTTTCACTCGGCAATATTTCAACCCAAAGCGTAACCATAACAAGTGACGCTGTGGGCAGCGGCGTTATCGTAGCAGGAGAAACATCAATAACTATTCAACAAAACCTTGTAAACAAAGATACCAAAATATTTGTTACCGCAACAACTGATACCGAGAATCAACCCCTGTTTGTAACACACGATGTTGACGGTGAGTTTGTGGTACACCTGGGTATACCCTTAACAAAAAACGTGCAATTTGATTATTGGGTCGTACCAACAGTGACTACACCATAAATTCATTGTTTAGATTGCCGTACTCTGCTACAATACAATACGTAACGTGAGGAGATATACAAAAACCCGAGTTTCATTCCCAAGAAACGACCAAATTAGAGGCAATGAGTTTAGAGTTATTGACTCTCAAGGTGAAAACCTGGGGGTTTTATCTCGACAAGACGCATTTGCCAAAGCCACGCAGCAAGGATTAGATCTTGTACTTATTGCTGCAAAAGCAGTTCCCGCAGTTGTCCGTATCGTAGATTACGAAAAATATGCGTATGAACAACAAAAAACCCAAGCAGCATTGGTACGAAAACAACGCCAAGGTGGGGAATTGAAACAGTTTAGATTCAGACCCAATATTGATGATAACGATCTAGCCAACCGCGTTAAACGAATGCGGGAGTTTTTATCTAAAGGAACCAAAATTAAAATCGTCATCCCATTTTTTGGAAGAATTATTGTTCACACAAAACTTGGGTATGATAAAATCGAGTCTGTTATGAGCCAGATAGGGGATGTAGGAGAGATCGAGCAGGCACCTAAAATGGAAGGCAAACTGCTGGTTACCTACGTAAAACCTCGCTAAGTTGACCATCTAAACACGTTTTGACTAGTAATACGTGCAAAGGTGCGATACAATACACACGTATGCCTAAAATGAAAACACACAAAGGAGCGATTAAACGTGTCTATCAGACAGGATCAAAAACTGACCCTAAACTGATGCGAAGAAAACGCGTTATTGGAGCAAAAGGTAAAGCAACACAGAGCGCAAAACACAAAACGCGAAGACCCGTTGAGGTTGCGCAATCAGATCGTAAAGTCTTTAAACGTTTAATCCCAGGAGTATAATCAACACACTAATATGAGCCGCGTCAAAACAGGAACAACCCGAAGACAACGTCACAACAAACTTAGAGCTGGTGCAAAAGGCTTTCTAGGATTTAGGCGTCGAACAATTAAAGGTGCAAAAGAAGGGCTTATGCATGCACTCAGCAATGCGCATGTTGGACGACGGTTAAAAAAACGCTCAATGCGACGCCTTTGGGTTACGCGCGTAAATGGTTCACTTTCGGGTATGGATATAAACTATTCTCAGTTTATGAATAAATTAAAAGTTGAAAAGATTGCTCTTAACCGAAAAGTACTGAGCGAAATCGCACAACACGACGAGCGAGTCTTTATTAAAATCGTAAAGTCTGTACAATAGAATGTAGATATGGATGCAATAATTAGAGACTTTTTAACAGCTTTTGTCGTTGTCGAACTTTTATTTGCCTATCTTGAATACCGTTACCAACCCGATCTTTTTTATATTTTAGGAAGACTTGTAGCACCAAAGTATCTTGTTCCTTCGATTATCCTTCCCACCTTGTTCGTACTTCTTAAACTCCTCATCAATTTTTTGTTTTAACTGTATAATGTTTCTATATGAGTATCGATATGACAACTCCAGGAACTGTTCGCGTCATTGGCCATCAACATCCCGTCACCCA
Source organism: uncultured Candidatus Saccharibacteria bacterium (assembly GCA_964482365.1). Lineage (GTDB taxonomy): Bacteria > Patescibacteriota > 4484-211 > 4484-211 > CAYZXG01. The sequence continues at coordinate 2,435 of CAYZXG010000005.1, forward strand.
AACCTACAAAGAAGTGACCGATATTTTTAGAAGTTTAGGTTTTGAGACTATTGAAGCACGACTAGTTAACTCTCCCGACGAAGTGTTTACTCATCTTAATTTTGCCAAAGATCATCCCGCCCGTGACATTATGGACACGTTTTATTTAGACGACGGAATGATTCCGATTCCGCATACCAGCTCAATGCAAAACACCATCCTTACCAGCTGTAGAGAAAGTCTTGAAACAAAACCAATCGCAGCAATCATTGCCGGGAGATGTTTTAGAAACGAAAAACTCGATCAAACACATGAGGCGACGTTTTATCAGCTTGAGGGTTTATATGTTAACAAACACGTGCGCGTAAGCGATCTCATTGGAACTCTTATGGCGGTAGGACAAAGAATTTCAGACACGTATGCACTCGAACTTGAGTTCAAAGTTTTAACCACCTATTTCCCATTTGTCGAACCGGGGATTGAAATCCTTGCCAAAAAGAAAAATTCTGATTCTTGGATGGAACTTATTCCTGCGGGAATGATACATCCCAATGTACTTACGGCAGCTGGAATCGACTCTAAAATCTATAACGGATTTGCGTGGGCAGTTGGTATCGATCGACTCACCATGCTGAGGTATAACATAACCGACATTCGCTGGTTTCATAGCGGCGACATACGATTCTTACAACAATTTTAACGATGCTTATTTCATATTCCTGGCTACAACTACTCACCAAAAAACTAGACGAAAACCCGTACGAAATCGCTGAAAAACTATCTCGATCTATTGCGGAGATTGAAAACATAACCGTAACGGATTTGGACACGGTATTTGAAGTTGAAAACAAAGCGTTAAGTCACCGCGCGGATTTATTTGGTCATGTGGGATGGGCACACGAGATAGCCGCCATTACCGGAAAATCAGTAACTCAGAATCTACCAAAAGATGTATCGCCATGTGGAACAATTGCTAAAAACTCACCCCTTACGATTTCGATTGATGACAGTGATGAAAAAGCGACGAGATACGTTGGAGCTGTGGTAGATCTAACAAATCAGCCTCAAAGTCCCGCGTGGCTTGTGGATCTTCTAACGGCACTTGGGCAACGATCCGTTTCATACATCGTTGATATCACCAATTATGTGATGCTTAAACATGCCCAACCGATGCATGCTTTTGATGTAGCTAAACTACCATCACTGAACATCTCCGTTAGATTTGCACAAGAAGGTGAACGGTTAACACTTCTTGATAATACGGAACTTACGCTCACTACTTCCGATCTTGTGATAGATAGTGGGGGAGTGGCGATTGCGCTTGCGGGCATAAAAGGGGGGAATCTTGCGCAGATTGATCAATCAACAAATCAAATTCTTTTGGAATCGGCAACGTTTGACCAATACACAATACGCGCAACTAGTAGACGACACGCAGTTCGATCCGAGGCCTCTTTGCGGTTTGAAAAGGGATTATCTCCAACTGTTGCACTTACAGCGCTTAGGGAGGCACTTACGATCCTCACAGGCGACAAAGACATTTCCGACTCATCCTATGTTGATTGTTATCCGAACCCGATTGAGCTTTCTGAACCAATAGCCATTAGCATTGATTCAGTTCGTCATTACCTTAACAAAAGTGACTTGCGAGCAAGCGATATAGTTTCAAAACTTGAGCTTCTCGGATTTATTACCAAAAATGAAAACAATGATATTCTAGTAACTCCACCGCACGAACGAAACGATATTCATATTGTTGAAGATGTGTACGAAGAAATCGGCCGTGTGCTTGACTACAACACTATAACCCCCACACTACCGCAAAGAGATGCCAGTATTCCCAATCGAAACGATCAGTGGGAGTTTGGGTATGCGGTACGCGATGTTTTTGCTCGAACCGGTAACTATGAAACCTTGTCATACAGTTTTGTTGACAAAAATGCTGCAGGGCAGGTAAGTTCTATATCAGAAGGCGTTTCCTCACTTGAACCAATTATTGACCCATCACTTGTTGCAATAAAAAATCCAGCGGCACCAGAGATGGCATATATGCGAACGTCTCTTCTGCCAAGCATAACTTCCCATGTAATCGAAAACGCAAAGAGGTTTGATGAGTTCGGTCTTTTTGAGATTGGCAAAGTGACCGTTCCACACGATGAAACACTTCCCGATGAACCACGCCTTTTGGCGTTTACGTATTATTCAAAGAAGGAAAGTGAAGTCGATACACTATCTGCAGGTAAAGGGATATGGAAAACGAGCCTTACCTATCTTGGAATTACTAATGAATTGGTAAATCTTGTACCCCTAAAACTTGAGATTGGCGAAACAAAAGGCTTTTGTTTTGGCTACGAGATTGATCTTGATGTTTTGCAATCACTTTCTATTCCGCGTATGTTTTCACAAATCCCGGTAAGCATGCCCACGATAAACGATTTATCATTCACCCTACCAGCTGATCAAATTATTGGACCGGTCATATCACACATTATCGAATTAGGAAGTAGCAACCCAGACATCACCATGAACTGTGTACTCACCGATCAGTTTCAAAGCCCTACGATGAAGAAAGAAAATCGCATGTCGTATACCGTGCGCCTTACGTTTTCGCATCTAAAACAAAGTCTTTCAGATACTAAGATCACACCGCTTCGAACGAGTATCGAAAAATCACTTGCAACGCAGTTTAATGCCATCATCCGTTAGCCATCAAAATCAGTTATACTTAACATCTTATGAAAATTATTATGTTCGCAGGAGGAACAGGTAAACGATTTTGGCCCTTAAGTAGAAAAAATTCGCCCAAGCAATTTTTGTCAGTGATTGATAATAAACCACTCATTTCTCTAAAGTATGAGTATCTCAGATTGGGGTTTGATCCCGAAGATATTTTTGTAAGTACTGGTGTGCAATACGACGGGGAAATCCAACGGTTACTTCCTGACCTCCCAGAAAAAAACTTTATTTTCGAACCAGAAATGCGTGATAACGGTCCAGCTGTTTTGTACGCGCTTATGTATGTTGCTGCTCAAAACCCTTATGAGATCGTATCCCTTCAGTGGAGCGACCATTATCTTAAACAACCTAAAACGTTTGCAAACGCATTACAGTATACAGAAAAAACGGTGAGACATGAAGGAAAAACAATCATCATGGCTGTACCAGCTCGTTATGCCTCTCCCCATCTTGGTTATATACACTATGGAACATCTCTAAAAACAATATCTGAAACCGAAAATATGCATTTATCTGAATTTATAAAATTTGTTGAAAAACCCACCCCGGAAGTTGCGCACCAATACATCTCGGAAGGGAATTACGCGTGGAATCCAGCCTACACCATAACTACGGCACAAAACATTATCGATAAGTATCAAACGCATGCACCAAAGCTGTATGAAACTATCAAATATATTGTGGACAACGACTTTTCACAAGAAGCACAGCAAACGTATCTAACGCTTGAGAAAATCAGTTTTGATTACATTTTCTCCGAAAACTTAACGCCCGAAGAAACGTACGTACTAAATGTAGACATGGGATGGAGCGATGTAGGGGAGTGGGTTGCGCTAAAAGAAACACTTGAGTCAAACCCAACGGATACCATCACCAAAGGAAATGTGGTAGACAGCGGGTCGGTAAACAGTCTCATTCACAACTACGATGATTCAAAACTCGTATCAACCATTAACCTTGAAAACATTGTTGTCGTTAATACCAAAGACGTAGTGGCAATATTCAGAAAGGACGATAATTCTAAATTGAAAGAATATGTAGCGATGCTTGAGCAAACCGGTAACGAAAAATATTTGTGACCCAACTAGTTCTTTGGGCTTGGAATCGTTTTTGGTGGAGTTACGGGTAGAGCAGTTTGGACAGGAGTTGCGGTAGGTATTGGCGTAGAAGTTGGCGCAACAGTAGGTGTTGGAGTGGAATCTTGGACTAAAACCGTTTTGTACGTCATGTTGCTATTTCCTGCGCTATCATATGCTATTGCCTTGATCTGATGGGAACCAGTACTTTTGTCAGCTGCAGAAAGAGAATCTAATGCAATCGTATACGTATATGGTTCGCTGGTAACGGTTGAAAGCAACGTTGAATCCCAATAAAAATCAACTTTTGTAACACGTTCCACTGAATACACCTGCGCAGATATCTCTTGTGTTTTTGTGGTTGCAAGATCAATCGAAATATCGTCTGCTGGAGTAACAATTTCGATCACAGGACCGGTTATTACTTCACCAGAAACAGTGATGTCACAGTAATCTTTTGGGGCAATTCCATATCCATCGCCACGTCGTGCAGTCATCCACGTATTGGTGTACGGTTGCCAATCTTTGCTTATCTCGGTAAGAACGGTAAACGTTCTCTGCTCAGATTCTCCTTTTTGAATATGATAATCAGTTGCAAGAAGATCCGGATTTGATTTACACACTTGGGCAATAATATGAAAGTCATCAACTTGTGTAGGCTCAGTTCCTTTGAAAAAAAGTCCCGTGGTTGTTGGAAAACCTCTGCCTTCTTGTGGGATTTTGCCTGAAAGAGCATCAATTGTTCGCGTTGTAACATTCGACGGTTTTGTCCAACCCTCATTTGGTCGGTCAGCAAGGTAGCGAGAAACCACCCCTTTCATAATTGGAGTTGCTCCTGTTGAGCCTTGGATCCCATTCATCGGGGCATTATCAAAATTGCCTACCCATACCACAGTAACAAAACTTGGCGTATACCCAACAGTCCACGCGTCCTTATTGTCATTGGTAGTACCTGTTTTTGTAGCGAGTGTTCGACCAATCTCAAAAGAATTGCCAAACGTTCGTTTTCGTGCGCTACTATCAGACAAAATGTCGTTAAGAAGATACACATAACCTGGGTCAACAATTTTTTGTTTCGAAACAGTATGTTCATATAACGTCGCACCATCGGGATCGGCGACACTCAGCAATGCCGTTAGATCGATCTTTTCACCCATATTAGCAAACACGCTGAATGCCTGCGCCATATCAATTGCCTTGACCTCTCCCCCACCAAGTGTAAGGGATAATCCGTATCGATCCGTATCATTAAGCGTGGTAATTCCCAACTGATGCGCCATATCAATCATGTTTTGCATACCAACAGCTTGCAGCATTTTTACGGCAGGCACATTTCTCGAATTCGAAAGTGCCGTTCTGATATCCATAGGACCCCAATATTTACTATCCCAATTAACGGGACAATAGTCAGGCTGACCTGCACCACCCGGAAAACACGTACTGATATCCGAAACATACGTGGAAGGTGAATAGCCAAGCGTAAAAGCGGTAAGGTACGTTAACGGTTTTATGGATGATCCCGGCTGCCTCTGCGAAAGAAGCACATTAACATTCCCGTCATGCTCAGCGTCGTAATAATCAACACTACCAACCATGGCTAGAATTTCGCCTGTTTTGGGATCTACGGAGATAACACCTGCATTTGAAGCATTTGCCTTTGCGACAGCAAGATTTGCAATTTGTTTTGTTGCTTCTTCCTGAGCAATCTCTTGCGCCTTCCAGTCTAAACTGGTCATGACGGTTAAGCCTCCTTGCTCAACCATTTTTTCACCAAACATCTCAGTCAGAAGATTTTTAACATACATGACAAAGTGTGGTGCCTTGATGTCAGATTCGTTATATCCCGCACACACAGCCTGAAGCGGAGTATCAATGACCTCCTGCTCTTGTTCAGCAGTAATAAAACCATGTTTTACCATCGCCTTGAGCACATCTTTCTGTCTCCCTAACGCATTTTCAGGATATGCACCGCAAGGAGAATAGTAACTCGGCGCCTGTGGCAATCCTGCAATATAGGTGGCTTCAGCTAGCGATAAATCCTTAACGGCTTTTCCAAAATACATCTCAGATCCTGCCCCAACGCCCCACGCCTGTCCACCATACGGAGACTCATTAAAATACATCTGCAGAATTTCGTCTTTTGAATATCTCCGTTCAAGTTCAATCGATAAGATAAATTCCTTGATTTTTCGAGTAAAGGTACGTTCTGGCGACAAAAGGGTATTTTTTACCACTTGTTGTGTTAAGGTCGACCCACCTTGCACGCCATCACCTTGAATAATTACCCAAGCCGATCGCACAATACCTCTCACATCAAATCCCGGATGACTATAAAATTCAGCATCTTCGATAGCGATGGTTGCCTGTTTTAAATATTCTGGAATATCTTCGAGCGTAACGAGCGTTCGCCGTTCGTCTCCAAAAATTTCGTATAACAGAACACCTTCTCTGCTGAAGATTTTTGTTGTTTGGGGAATTTCACGAGTTGAAAGCACATCTGGCGACGGAAGATCTTTTGAGAAATAGGCGATTACCACCATAGCCGTAGTTGCTCCAATAAAAATAAAAAAGAGTACTATTCCAACAAAATAGGATAGCAAACGAACTTTTCGCTTTCGAGCAGAGTAGGTTCGTGTAGTGCGGCGATTTCCCACAATCCATCGCTTAATTTTGCGCCTTGAGAAAGGATTTTTCATACAAATCGTAAATACCTATGTATTGTAACATGATGGGGTAGTTTTTTACCACTGGTAAAAGGAAATACGGAGGTTATATAACAAGACGTAGATAGACTTTTACTACGTAACTGACAGCTTGTTATCAACTTGCTATAATACCGTTGTATGAAATTTCTGCGCAGGCACCAAAAGGTTTGGCTCTTTATTTCACTCATTGTTACCGTAAGCATGGTTTTTGTACCGATACTCAGTGTATTCATACAATAATATGAGAATTTCAGGCGGCGCTGCCCGCGGACACACCATAGAAGTTCCCGACGCAGGAGATCTTCGTCCATCACAAGAGATTGTTCGAGAAGCAATTTTTAACATTCTCCATGAAGTAAAAGGAAAACTCGTATTAGATCTCTATGCAGGAACCGGAGTGTTAGGACTTGAGGCGTTAAGTAGGGGAGCACGCCACTGTGATTTTGTTGAAAAGGAAAAACATGTTGCAACGTCAATCCGACATAATGCTAACCATAGCTTATTTCAAGACAAATATGATCTTTTTGAGGAAGACGCTCACACTTTTGTTAACCGTGAGATATTTCAACGCTACGACATTATATTTCTTGATCCACCATACGTAGAAATGCCACGCGATGTGCTATTTTTGCTTCCACGTTTTCTTGCACCAGGAGGAGTGCTCATTTACCTACACGGGAAAAATATGGTACTCGATACACAAGCTGATAGAGAAATGCTCGGCGAAAAACTAAAAGTAGTTGATAATCGAAGATACGGTGCAACTCAAGTAACGTTTCTTATGCTCCGACAGGCCGACCACACGTTGGTATCTCAAACAGTCAACGAAGAATAACACGTTACTGCTTTTCAAATACCGCAACGAACATTGGATCGAGATTTTCTTTTAAACTAGGCAAAACTCGACGCACCTTACTTACGTCAAACCCCAAATTGACAGAAGTGATTCCTTGTTGACCCGGAAGTTCTGTAAGTCTCCAAGAAGACAACGTAATATTTTGATTATCTTTCAGTATCTCTGACACTACCCACTCATTTTCAGTCGGCAAAAGAGCACAGGTAGTAGTGATTGAATTATTGACACTTGCCGTTTATGTAGATCCGTACTTTTTTGGGCATTCCACGACTTTGTTTTGTTCTGATCAGAAAAAACGTGTTTTTCGGAACTGCACGGTGCATCAACAAGAATCGCATCGAAAAAATTGGTAAACGTCTTTGCGATAATTCCTGCAGGACCACATGAAAACTGAACCTCTGAAATCCCCACCTTTCGAAATAGCGACTTTTGCCTATGGAGCCGATCATACGACACATCATTTGCTAGTAAAAACCCCTTTTCCTTCATCTGCTCCCATAACACAAGCGTTTTGCCACCGGGAGCTGACGCACAGTCACAGACCGTCATGCCTTCAGAAACTGTGAGTGCAAGAGGAGGAATAAGAGAAGAAGCATTCATGGGATATATCATTCCTTGGGAAAACCCCGGAAGCTCTTTCCCAAATTCAATTTCCTGCGGCCACAACAGTGCATGTGCATACCAGCGTAACGGAGCAATGCTTAACCCAGCATCTCGCCACAAAACCTCCACATGACGACGAAATCTTGGTAACACGAAAAGTATTGGAACCGTTTTGCTTAAAAGACTGCTAAAATAATCGTCGATATCACAAGATGCCCCCATCTGCTCACCATAATATTTTTTTATGTCCGTTAGCTTTGTCTCGTAATTCACGGCGAAGTGTTATTTTTATTCCACATATAGCTAGACAAAACAGACTGATGCATACTGCAATCAGTCTGCCCCTATATGACTAGCTTTTAAGTTATCAAATATGACATTCTGTTTTGAGTTAACTATGTAAGGAAGAATTGTTGACTGCGTAGGCCACCAATGGCGTATAACATACACAACAAACGGAATCGAAACGCCAACCAACAAAAGACCAGCAGTAAGCGTCTCGGAAACGCTTATCTCCTCAGGGGGTATCACAGGACTTTGCGAAACAAATAATGAAGGTAAAAACGCTATCGCATTGTTTAAAACATGAATGAGTATTGGGAGCCATAAACTCTTATAACGTATGTATACTAAAGCCAAAACGACTCCAAAAAGTGTTGCTGAGATAAACTCAAAATGTGCAAACCCGAACAAAAGCGATGTTATCCATATACCTTTCCCAAACCCCATACGAGAAACCATCGCGTGAAGCATAACCCCGCGAAAAAAAAACTCTTCAATCACGGGAACTACAACAATTCCTGCCACAATACCTAGTATAGAACTTACCGAAGGGGTGTTAATTAACTCCATAAAAGTATTCCCCCACAATGTAACGAGCCCATAATAATACAACAAAATAACTCCGTACGAAAAAACTATCATAACTGCGGTAATACCAACTGCTAGCGGAATGAGCGAGAGATCAAACCGTCCGATAAGATTCCTGCGTACAATGCCTGCGTGTATAAGCTCTTTATTTCCCCACCACAACAGTATTCCATGAATCCAAAGCAATAATGCAATATCGGAAACGATAGCATAGGGCAATGATGACAAAAGTATAAATGGAATACTCCCAAGTAACAGGTAGCCAAAAAGTCCCCGAAACTTAATAGCACCAAAAGGTGTTGGCACCGACAGCATATGCAAAGTGTAGCATACTATAAGGCCCGATAATTAGGATTTTGATCGTAGATATTTTTCCAAAGAGGATTATTGTCACGATGCGGTATAATTGCACGTATGGGTGCACTACCAAAGAAAAAACCTTCGCAAACTCGAAGAAATTCACGACATAGCGCATGGGAGGCCTCGGTCCCAACAGTAAAAACCGTGATCTGCGAAACGTGTAAAGCATTAACTCGACCTCATCGCGTATGTAAAAACTGTGGTACTTACAAAGGTGAAACGGTTATTACGAAGGACACTAGTGTAAGAAAAGTAAGCTCGTAAGATACTACGCAAACTTGCCCTTTACGTAGTCGTTAACAAATTGAAAAAAAAGACCGACCCTCGTCACCAAGCAAGAAGACGCGCACTTCAAACGCTTTTCTCGTGGTCATTCCAGAATAGCGAAGTATTGCCTGTTGCAACAGATTCTATTCTTGATTACGAAGACGACATTATTGCTCCGATTGATGAATCACTATTTACTACATTAGTACATAACATTCCCGGCAAAACACCAACCCTTAACGAAATTGTCGAAAAAAGCGCACCGGAGTGGCCAATCAATCAGATTGCTCGTATTGATGTTTCAATATTACGCATTGCAATTTATGAGCTTTTGTACTACAAATCAACTCCAACAAAGGTTGCTATCGACGAAGCAGTTGAACTTGCTAAGGAATTTGGAGGAGCAAATAGCTCAAAGTTTGTTAATGGGGTATTAGGAACCGTTGTAAAAGAATACCTTCCCGAAGAGCTACCAGCAAACATCGAAAAAACTAATTAATTATGGATAACATCGACATTACCGCAGCCCAAAAGGCAATAGGCGTTACATTTAAGAACCAGGATTTGTTGCTAAATGCATTTGTTCACCGCTCATATCTTAATGAAAATCGTTCTTTTACTCTCCCATCAAACGAACGACTTGAGTTTTTAGGAGACGCCTGCCTAGAACTCGTAGTAAGCGAACATCTGTATAAAACGTATCCAACCAAACCTGAAGGAGTACTGACCAACTACCGTAGCGCATTGGTGAATACCATTTCTCTTGCACAAAGCGCCCGAGACATCGGACTCGGAAAATTTCTTCTATTAAGTCGTGGCGAAGAAGATGGTGGGGGACGGGATTCTGAATACCTACTTGCAAATACGTTTGAATCGGTTGTTGGTGCGTTGTATCTCGATCAAGGATACAAAGCTGCGGATACGTTTATTACAACATTCGTGCTCCATAAACTTGAAGCAATTATCGAACATGAGTTATTTAAAGACCCTAAATCAAAACTGCAAGAATATTCTCAAGCTGAGTACAACGTAACTCCAGCATATGAAGTGCTTGGCGAGGACGGACCCGATCACAGCAAAGAGTTCACCGTTGGAGTTTTTTTGGGCAAGAAAAAAATAGCCCAAGGAACTGGACCGAGCAAGCAAAAGGCAGAACTTGATGCCGCAAAAGCTGCATTCCTGTTATTGAAAAAGAACGAATAACAAATCCTCACATTGGAAAAGGTGCACAAGTACGGTATAATACCCTCTGAACTATGGTTAAGATACGACTACAACGAACTGGACGAACTAAAGTACCAACATACCGTGTGGTAGTAGCTGACTCAAAGAGTAGGCGCGATGGCAGATTCATTGAAATAATTGGAAACTATTCTCCCGTAGGTACTAAACACATCGTTATTGACAAGCAACGATACGCTCATTGGATAGGGCTCGGAGCACAACCTTCCGTAACAGTATTGAGATTATTCAAAACCTTAGGAGCATGAAAGAATTATTAACGTACCTGACCCAACGCATGTTACCTCATCCAGATAGTGTTGAAATTCTAGAAACTCGCGACGAAGCAGGAAATGTAAACTTTACCCTCTACACGCACGAAGAAGACACGGGAATAGCCATTGGGAAAGGTGGTAAAACAGCGCACGCGTTAAGAGAGTTACTTAAGGTAAAAGCGATGCAAACAGGAGAACGGGTTTCACTTACCATAAAACCTGAGACAGAAAAAGAAAACAACTCTTCACAAGATTCCGAAAGTCACGCAAAACCCGTATCAATACTAGACTGATATTAAGGACTTCGCTATATTTTTCAGCTGTTGGGGATCAATAGGCATCACGGTCAGAACGGATTATCTTTCCCTTTTTCGTAGCTTTGAATTTGCTCTACTTCAGGTTTTACCTCAAAGAATGTAGTGTAGGAATCCAGGGCATCAATAATTTCAAGTTCAACTTTGCTCAAAACTTGAACATCAGTTGTTATGGCTCCAAGATCGGTTGGTAACTCCTGAAAAGGAGCAACTCCACTATACGCAAATGTACTACCTGCGACTGTTGCGGCTGCTCCATCTTCAGTTGTTGTGGCGGTTGTACTAGAACCTTGAGTAATCGAAAAATCAGACCCAAGTATCATTGGATTAACTTTTTGAATAGTCTTTAAAAACTGTACTACTTGGTAATATTCTCCCGTCGAAGAAAATTGAACCTCGATTTTTCCACCCGAGATCACTTCTTCATTTGACGCCTGCTCTACGGTTGCTTCATTCAACGGATCAACTTCATCCGAAGCCTGATTAATCTCGGAAACGGTAGCGGTTGATAGTTCATTAACCCCTCCAAAGTTGATACTCGCAACGACTAAACCTGATTCTGTAATCGCTTGCTCAACGGTAGCCAAAATAAGTGGTGGCGATGACTTAGGAGGAATGGCGAGCGTTAAACGGACAAGGTAATCCTTAAGAGAACTTGCATCCTGAGTCTGTAACACTTCGAGTTTAGTTATGAGCGTAGCTAGAGCGTCCTGAGAAGCAGTTATAACCTCACGTTTTTGTGTAATATCAGATATCCACGGTTTAATTACAAACCACCCAGTTCCTATTGCAATAAAAAAACTTAAAAACGGAATGACCAACATTCGAAGCATGTTAAGTTGTTTTGTTATTGACGATTCCATGTTTCGTAATTTTTTTAATTTAGTCCGCTAACCACACCCAACCCTTCGACTTTTGGCACATACAAAAAATCAAGTGTGAATACATACGTAAAATCTTGTTCATTAAAATTTAATTGTGTTAACTCAAGTTTACCGTATGTGCCCGCAGTTTTGTCAACGTACCGCATAAACGTACTCAATTCGGGAAGCGAACTCACCGAACCTTTGATACTAATACTATCTTGTTTGGAAACACTAATTGACGAAAAAACCATGCCTTGAGACCGATTAGAATCCAATGTCTCAAAAATATCTCCGTATGGATAGTTTTTTCCAAAAACTTCTGTTAGTTTTTCTGTCTTTAAGTGAATTGCCTTTAGCGTACCTTCAACACCTTGATGTGAGTTAACTTGCTGTTTTACATCCGAAAGATTATTTGATACTTCAACATAATCACGCGTTACATAGGCCCGGAACGAATAAATAATTGCAAGAGATGCCAAGACCAAAACCAAAAAAACAACTGAAACAATGTTTGCAATCACTTGCGTACGACCTTGTTCTTGTTCTTTTTGTATGTCTTTTGGCAGTAAATTTATAGCCATATCTTATTCTTCTTCCCTCATTGCCAACCCAACAGCAACTGAATATATTACTTGATTTTCAACCTGATCCGTTTTATTTTTTAATTTATCGGGAATAGTGATGCCATCCCATGGGTTCCCAATTTGTACTTCAAGTCCCAATGCATTGGCAAGAAATACCACAAGCCCAGGCATCTGTGCAGAACCTCCCGTAACCACAACACGTTTTACTAAATCTCCCGGATTATGAGTCTGATAATACATAACACCTCGTTCAACTTCATTCACAATAACATCAAACACTGGTCGAATAACTTGTACAATTTTTCCTTCAAGTTGATCTTCCATTAACCCGTAAGCCTTTTTATATTCATCCGCCTGTTGCATATCAAAACCAAGCTCTTGTGATATGGCGCGTGCAACTGCAGTTCCACCCGTACCAATACTTCGAGTAAATTGAATGATCCCATTTTTTACCACAGATAGGTCAGTCGTACTTGCTCCAATGGACATTAACAACGTAGTAGGGGATTGACCCTCAGTTGTTTTAGAAAGCGCACGCGTTAATGCCACAATCTCCGTCTCAAACGCAAGAGCCTTTAGTCCTGCATTTTTAAGTGTTGAAATATATCGCTGAATTAATGCACTCGGTGCAGCAACAAGTAAAATTTTAATTTTCGGCTTTTTTATGTCACGCGATTTTAACGATTGTTCCAATACATCTTTATCTAATACCATCCAACTCAGTCGGATCTCGGAAAGAGGCATAGGGATATATTGTTCAGCCTGCCACTGAATGGCATTGGCTAACTCTGCTTCACTCACTGCGGGAACTTCAATAACTCGGGTAAAAACCATACTCTCGGGAAAAGCGGTAACAACATTCCTTGAGTGAACGCCACTTTCATCAACGGCTTGCTTTATGAGTTTACTTAACTCTTTTTGGTCTAACTCTCCCTCAGAAAAGATTGCTCCTGTCGGCGCTGGGTGTGACCCAAAACTCTTGAGAACAAAACGTCCACCTTGACGCCCTAGTTCTACAACTTTGATTGAGTTCGACCCTATATCGAGTCCAATATGATCTTCTTGAATAGCCATGTTATGTTACGAGTAACGTGTAGATTATTACAGTTTCTCTTACATTAGTCTATGTTATACTAAAAATGATGTCAAGAGATTCCGAACTTTCGACGGTATATCACCCCAAAACTGCAATTGTCATCGTGTCAGTTATTGCATTATGTATCATCATTGTTACAGTCATTATCCTCGCAAGTTACATTTCTAACCCCAGTCATCCACGCATAGGTCAGATTAATTTGCCAATTCTCTCGAACTATCACCCCCTTGAAATTCCAACCCCTATTTTAAAAACTCCTACCCCTACCGTTGGCCTAAACCCTACCATTGCACCAGAAAAACTCGAAGAACTCATCAGTGAGTTACAAAAACTTAACGCCCCGCAAGAAGTGCTCGATGAGGTTCGAGCTGCAAATCGTCAAACTGAGGAGTAACATACTACTTCTCAATTTCCTGCCATATATACCGGTCTTTATTCCCCGTTACAAGCTGAATAATATCTGGATCAAATAAAAATGCAGGTTGCCATACAATAAGTTCACCGGGATCAGTAAGATTATTCACCAGACCGTTATCACCAAGATCACGACTAAAACTAAATCCATCAAGTACAACGATTGCACCAGAGACCGTTAGTTTCTTATTGGCATGCCCGCTACTATCTGAAATAAAGCGTCCATCAATAATATAGATACCTGCAATATTCTCTACCTGCTTATCAACTTCAACGTCCCCATTAACAAAAAATATGGTAAAGTTTTGTGCACCGCGCGTAAATTCTTTTGAAATAGTTACGTCACCGTCTATGATAACAACACTTGATACATCTGCTGAGGCAAACCCGCTTTGTAGTGCTTGTGTATTAATGTCGTAGTTGCCTGCATATTTATATACGCCATTCACGATCGGCAACTTTCCATTCGGCAGGGGACTAGCGGTCTGATATAGACTCGAATAATATGGATAGAAACTTTCTAAGGTTGAGTAACCATTTTGTGCATGATCATAATTCCCCTGCGTCCACCCCGTTGCATTTACCACCATCTCAATAGTCTGACCAGCGAAAACGTCTGCGCTTGCATTGGGTTGACTAAAGGGAGGATTCGCAAGCGAGATCTCTCCTCCCACATAGATGGAGCCAACTTCTGCCTTAAGCCACGGAGCCACGATTTGATAAACAGGGCTTGTTCCCAAATTACCCGCAATATCGGTAACCCTATACTGAACTTTAAACGGTCCGGATGAACTATCTCCAAAATTAATTTCGGGAGTCATAAGGGTTACGAACTCGGTCTCACCATCACTTGCGTCTTGACCATTACTCGTTTTTTGGACTGAGTCAACGGAAAGCCAATCGCTCCACAACAGTAACTGATGGTCCGTATAATAATGAAACTGTGCGGTGCTCACATCAACGCCACTGGTAATATCACGGATCTCAACTGTTGTAATATAGCAATGATCACAGGAACTTCGCGAAGAGTAAAAATTCTGCCAAGGATTCGGCGCGACTGTATCAATCTTTAATGAGGTGTTTTTTTGCGTCTCACTATTTCCGTTATTGTCAGTACTAAAATAATTCAAGATATGTGAACCCTCGGTTGAAAAAGTGAACTGAGTGATTGCCTGGCCAGCAGCAATCGGTGTTACCGTTATATTGTCCCAATATACAATTCCACCCGGATTAATATTTCCACCAAGTTTCAGATACATGTAGGGGGTGTCAGAAGGAACAACAACATCAACAGTTGCCTGCATCCACGGCCATGTTGTTCCATAAAAGTTAGCTGAGGTACCGAGTAACACATCACCATTCCCATCGGCAAACTGTCCCCAAACCTCAAAATACGCACTATTCCAATCAAAAAGTAACGCTTTTACCTGTGCACCGATGCGAACCTCAGCTCCCTCAGGAAAAAGCACGGCATTACTTTCGTTGGTCCAATGGAAAAACTGTCCACTACCTACCGCGGCGATTGCTACGTCTTTCTTCCCTTCATAGGGCGAGGATCTACTCGTATAGTACAAAGCAAACCCATCGTTGGTACCCGGAGACCAGCTTGTTGCGCTCCAAAAAGATCCTTCCTCAAACGATGCATTTAAAAACTGACTCACAGGAAAAACTTCATGGGCAACGATGGTGGGAGGGTCAGAATCAACCCAGTAGGTTGTCTGGGAAGGTCCACTCTCGGTATCAGTTGCGGTAAGTGTTACGTTGATGTTCGATCGAAACCAATCGTTTTGACCAGACGTACCAAGCCTTTCAACAGTGGTTACCGGCGGTGTTGTATCGGCGGCATATGAAACATGCGCGTACCCACCGAACAGAACAATACCGAACATGACAGATACATACAGTCCACGTAACATTACATTTAGAATAGCACCTAAAGATAACAAGATAAAGACGATGTATAAGTCAGGACATATGCGACATACGTTTGTTGACCACCGAATGACAAACGACCTGACCTCACCGCCGAAGATCTATAACAAATTTTTGACCTAATAAAAAAAGCCGCCAGAGATGAACCCTGACGGCCTTTTGTAAGTCTTCCACGGACTTTTCCTACCAGGTGAATTTGACGTGTGCCAAACCACCATATTCAACATACTCTAATACCACTACGTACTTACCTGCTGGTACAAACTTGTTTACAGTGT
>CAYZXG010000006.1:0-14954 GCA_964482365.1 uncultured Candidatus Saccharibacteria bacterium
TAAGGTTGCGCATGTCCCTATAAATGTACCGTATTGCAGGGTCAAACGCAACGGGATTTATGAAACGGGCGTATGCAATACGTCCCTACGAAACAGAACGGGCAGATTGCGTGGCTTGTTTTTCCAAGCCTACAATGCCCCTACGAATACAGGACAAGCATACACATACGCGGGCGGGATGACCCCTGCCTTGCCGGCAGGCCGCCCCTACGCCCGTATTCAACTTACGAACGCAACACGCGCACCCTGTTCAATGTTATAATGACAAAAGTATGCTTCCTAACATTATCAACAACTATCGACAAACAATTGATAATATCATCTATGAAAATGATATCTCTTACCTTGCTCTCTATGGTTCGTATGCTCGTGGTGAGCAGAAAAAAGATAGCGATCTTGATTTGCTGGTCGCTTTTGATAAAAAAAAGGGATTATTGGATTTAATCGGAATAGAACAAAGCCTGAGTGCGATTTTGGGAGTTAAAGTTGACCTCATTACTAAAGATGGCCTAAACAAGTATGTTAAACCTTATATTCAGGATGACCTAACAATCATTTATGCAAAAAAGCCCTAGTCCTTATATTCATCATATTATCGATTCGACAACTCAGATTAGTGAGTATCTTGAGGGGCTTAATGAAGCTGAGTTCCGTCAAAACAGATTAGTACAAGATGCGGTTGTTCGTCAGCTTGAACTTATTGGGGAAGCCTGCTCAAACTTGGAGGAGAATTTTAGGAACTCACACCCAAATATTCCTTGGATGCAGATTATTGGCATGCGCAATAAACTAGCACATGAGTATTGGGATATTGATCTTGGGTTAATCTGGCAAACCGCTGTTAGTGATGCACCACAGCTAAAAAGACAACTCCTTGAGCTTACATCACAAGTCGGTAAGTGATTGTCTTAAGACTGAATAAAAATGAACGTAGTCATAGTACTTCCCGCCTATAATGCACAGCAGACATTGAGACAAACAGTTGCCGATATTCCTCATGACAAGAATTACTCTGTAATTCTTGTAGATGATGCCAGTAACGACAAAACTGCTGAACTTGCCAAAGAGCTTGGTATTACAACCTTTGTTCATGAACAAAACCTAGGGTACGGCGGAAACCAAAAAACTTGTTACAACCTTGCCTTAGAACAAGGCGCCGATATTGTTGTTATGCTGCACCCTGACTATCAGTACGACCCAAAGCTTATTCCCCACATGGTGAGTCTTTTAGACGAAGGATATTTTGACATGATGCTTGGTTCGCGTATTCGGTCCCGTAAAGAAGCACTTGCCAATGGGATGCCTTTTTACAAATATTTTTCAAACCGCGCATTAAGCCTTTTTGAAAACATTGTCACGGGACATAATCTTTCGGAATGGCATACGGGCATGCGTGCATATCGACGAAACGTTTTGGAAACAATTGATTTTGACAGTAACTCTAACGATTTTATGTTCGATTCACAGGTATTGTTCCAAGTTATTGCTGCGGGATTTTCGATTGGTGAGCTATCTGTCCCTGTTCGTTATATGCCCGAAGCATCAAGTATTAACCTAAAACGCAGCATCGAATATGGACTCGGAACCTTAAAAGCCGCTTTTCATTTTTTGAAAGGTGATTACCGAATAAAACGATGACCCCCACGTGGGGGCTAGCCCCTACAAGAAAAACCAATAAGACAACATTCGGTTACAATAAACCCATGTCTAAAAAGCGAAGAAAAAAACAGCACCTCAACCACGTTCAACCCAAGCCACAAAACCCGCCCACCGAAAAGATGAACTTCTCTCCCCTCAAATGGATATTGTTTCTTGTCTTTTTACTGTATCTGCCTACTCTCTTTTTTGATTTCACCTATTTTGACGACAACACGCTCATCTTAAATAACATCACTTTTTTGAGAAATCTTGGCAACATTTTTGCCGCTTTTCAAATGGATGTGTTTCATCTACCTCAACATTCAGCTTCATACTATCGCCCACTCCTTACGCTTTCGTTTATGTTTGATTCGATCATCTCTAATACATCCGCATTGTTTTATCATGTCACCAACATCGTTATTCACCTGCTCTCAGTGAGTGCACTCTTTGTTCTTCTAAAAAAATTAAACTATTCACCAAAGATTGCAACCGGCGCCACACTTTTATTTGCTGTTCACCCGATATTGACCCAAGCGGTTGCATGGATTCCGGGTCGAAATGATTCGCTCGCCGCCTTTTTTGTGTTTACAACGTTTATATTTTTGATTAGATATCTTGAACATAAAAACCCCCGCGACTTTTGGTACTATCTTTTTTTTACCACGTGCGCACTTTTTACCAAAGAAACCGCCATCATTATGGGACCAATCTTTTTTGCCTATATTTTTCTTTTTGAACGCCAGAAACTTTTCGCAAAAGAAACGTTTTTACTTGCCGGCGGATGGATCGGTTCACTTTTATTTTGGTTTGTATTGCGACAGTTTGCGATTGGCAGTGCAAGCGGGTATACGATCTCAACAATCCTGCAATCTGGCATAAATAACTGGCCCGCGGTATTTTTGTTTATCGGCAAAATAATCCTTCCCATTAATCTTTCGGTTCTTCCCATTTTCGCCGACTCAAACCTGTGGCTTGGCGTTTTTGTTACTAGTTGCTTGTTACTAATTACTCTCCTTTTCTCCTCCAAAAACTGGCGACGAGTCGCCTTTGGTTGGTTATGGTTTTTGGCCTTTTTACTCCCTTCATTTATTCGCCCTAATCCAGATGTTATTGCTGACTTTTTAGAACACCGTGCATATCTTCCGTTGTTTGGCATAATTATCATCCTTGCCGAAATTCGTATTCCTTTTGATGTCTTAAAAAATAAAAGTGTCGCAAAATGGACGTTCGGTATCATCGCGTCACTTTTTGCACTCATTACCCTTATCCACTCGTTTAGTTTTACCAATCGACTTACGTTTTGGGAAAAGGCAGTTGCAACTTCACCTCATGCTCCGCTTGCACATAGAAATTACGGCGTGATGCTGTATTTTGACGGACGAATTGATGAGGCGATCACGCAATATAACGAAGCGCTTAAACTTAATCCACAAGAAGAGATGGCTCACAATAATCTTGGTGTTATTTACATGAATAATAAAAAGTTTGAAAAAGCGGAAAAGGAATATGTAGCTGAGCTTGAAAACAATCCATACTATGACAATGCGCTTTTTAACCTTGGTCTTACGTATTTTCAACAAGAAAAATTTGAGAAAGCGCTTGATTACTGGCAACAAACCATAAAAATTAACCCTGGCTATTCAGATGCCTACAACTACACCCTTATGTATTACATCAATCAAAAAGATGAACAAAACGTAAACGAAGTTCTAGCACTCATGCAAAAAAATGGAATCCCTTTGCGCAGTGACATTCAACAACAATTACAACCCACGCCATGAAAACCTTGGTAATTATTCCTACTTATAATGAAAAAGACAACATTATGTCATTGGCTCCGGCAATTCTTGCATCAGCCCCGGGGATTCACGTTTTAATTGTGGATGACAACTCTCCTGATGGAACCGGTGTGTTAGCTGAACAACTTTCATCTAACAACCCGGGGAATGTATTTGTCCTCCATCGACCCGCTAAGGACGGTCTGTGCAACGCCTACTCGCAAGGATTTGCGTGGGCTTTGGATAAAGGCTACGAAAGAATTGTTACCATGGATGCTGACTGGTCACACAACCCAGCGGATATTCCCCGACTACTTTTACAAAGTGAACACGCCGATCTTGTAGTTGGTTCTCGCTACCTTGGAGGGGTAAGAATTTTAGATTGGCCCCTTAGTCGACTTATTATTAGTGCCGTTGCAAACCGTTATATTCGATTTGCAATTAATCTTAAGTTAAGCGATTGCACCTCTGGATTTATGTGTTTTACAAACCAAACCTTAAAGGCTATTACTGCGTCAAAACTTTCAGCCAAAGGATACGGGGCATTAATTGAACTTAAATATCGCACGCAAAAGTCTGGTAAACAAATCACCGAAATTCCCATCATCTTTTCTGAGCGCCAAACAGGAACCCCAAAGATGTCTTCTAACATCATACTTGAAGCAGCATGGATTGTGTGGTTGTTTCGTTTTTCTCATCCCCTAAAACCCACCACATATTTTAAAAAATTCTTACAGATAGCGCCACTCTCACTCTCTATATGGCGAACTCAAGAAGCTCTTGCATTTTCAAAACATAACCTCTCACCTCCTTTGCTAGACCTTGGATGTGGTTTCGGCGAATTTTCATCCGTATTTTTTAATGAAGATATCGACGTTGGTGTTGACTGTAATCCGAATGATATTGCACGTGCGAAAAACCTCAAACTTTATAAAAAATTAATACTAGCTGATGCCCGGAACCTCCCTTTAGCGAACGAAAGTATCAATACAGCTTTTTCAATCAGTACTCTTGAACACATTTCAAACGTTGACAATGTCTTTGCTGAAATGCATCGCGTTCTAAAACCTAACGGACGATTAATTTTTACGGTCCCCACAAGCACGTTTAACCAATTCCTGTTCTTTCCGTTTTTTAAAACTTCTTATCTTACATTGTTTCATCACATCTTTAAACATAAGCCACTTGTTTCAAAAAACACATGGATTGAACGCGCTCAAAAACAAGGTTTCAAACTCATTTCAGTTTCGGGCACAATTTCAAAAAAACAGGTTATTGTGTACCAACTCCTACTACCATTTTCAATACCCAGCATGATCACAAAAAAAATTACTGGGAGACGTATTGTGTTGTTCCCCACCATTCGTGCTCAGATACTGAACAAACTGTTTAATCGTATTATCAACCAACAAAACATGACTGATGCGAATATACTAGTAGAAGTTATAAAACCAACATGACCTATTCGTGTCGCATCTGCCAAAACCAAAAGCTATTCAAAGTTTATGAACAAGATTCGTACCACATTATGAAATGTCCCGCCTGTGGATTTGGGGTTTTGGATCCATATCCTACTATTTCTGAAGCAGCAACTATTTATCACGAAGGCTATTTTGACGACAAAAAATCACCTGATTTTATAAAAGATGCCGAGCGAAAATTCAAATACGTAGACGCGCACATCCCACGCAATGCACGTATTCTCGATTTTGGATGCGGAGTGGGCGATTTTATCGGTGTTGCAAAAAGTAAAGGTCATGAGCTTATTGGATACGATGTTTCAGTGTTTGCATTGCGAGTTGTAGAAGTTGCGTATGGAATACCTACTCTTTTGCCGCCCTTGAGTAAACAATCTATTGAACCGCACAGTCTTGATGCGATTGTGGCTTTTGACGTTATTGAGCATCTACCAGACTTTAAGGAAACCTTGGAAGCGTTTAATTACTGGTTAAAAGATCCAACGCCTGCAAAAACGGAAGGCCGTGTGTTTATGACCATGCCAAATATTGATAGTTGGGATACAAAACTTATGGGAAAATACTCATACGGATATAAAAAGATCCCCCAGCACATAAACTATTTTTCACCTAAGTCGATATCTCGCGTTGCACATGAGGCAGGATTTGACGTAGAAGAAATTAAACTGTGGGGGTTTGAGCGAAGTCTTGATTTTGTGTTCTCAAAACTTAAATTAGAAGGATTACGCACACTTTCTCATAGACTTGGAATTTCTCATCTGACTTTTTATTATCCTATGCACGACATGATGGTTCACTTAAAAAAGAGTAATGCGCAGTAACCTACTCGAAAAAATCCCTCTCGTTTTATTCTTGATTCTTTTGGTAGTTTTTTCAGTGAGCATTTTTAAAAACATCGCATATCCTCTGTTATGGCAGGATGAAGCAGAAACGGCTATTGGGGCAACACGAGTTCTTACCTATGGATACCCTAAATCCAACGATGGAAAAAATACGCTTAATTTACTTGAGCTTGACGATAAGAGTTTGGCCATTAAAGAACCTTACGATGCCTACATAACATCATCGTGGTCACAGTTTTATGTTGCAGCTATTGGTGTAAAACTCTCATCATTTGTATCAGATATCTATACCAAAACAGCACTCATCCGCATACCGTTTGCACTTATTGGTTTAGTAGGTATATTACTGTGTGCACAGGTTGCTAAGAATATTTTTGGTGGAAGATCACAATGGCTTTTTTATAGCGGCTATGTTTTTTTGTGCATGTTGTCTATTTCTTTAACGCTTCATATACGAGAAGTTCGCTACTATTCACTAACCATACTTTTGTCGGGCGCAACGTTGTGGCTTTATACTGTTTTTAGACATAACCAAAGTACGTTATCACGTAGGAATTTTGTAACATACACACTTGTACTCGTAACTCTACTTATAACAACACTTGCAACGTTTCCTCCGCTTTTTTTTATACTTATCTTAACGCTTGGAATCGCCGAAGTTTGGCATTTGTTTTTCAAAACCCACAACAAACCCTTGACCATAAAAGATCACCTCCTTCATACGCTGCCCTTAGCTTTAACACTTATTCTCAGCATTCCGGTGTTTTTGTTTTTTGAGATCTTGCCTCTTGCCAATGCTCTTAGTGAATTCATGGGTTTTAATGCGCAACTTTATTGGTTTAACCTTAACCGAACCATTTCATTTTTGTTTACCTATGAATTTCTTGGTCTTTTTATAGTAGGAAAACTCGCCGCAGGGGTCACCAATCACTATCGAAATAATCGCGACCATGCACTTCGCTTGTCTCACTTTTTAACCTTGTACCTTACCGTATACATCCTTTTTATTGCCCGCACGCCTTATTTGTTCGAACGATATCTTATGGCGCTTATTCCCATCTTAAACCTTGTGATTGTTATTGACTTTTTCACGGTGACACGTGCAATACAACACATGACATCAAAAAAACTTCAATCCGATATTCTGTTTGTTTCTATTCCCCTGTTTATTGTTATGTTTGCAATTTCGCTTATACCAAAACTTCCCCACATTTCAGGCCACCTGTACGAACTTACGCATCAATACAAAGGACCAGTTGATTATGCGGTGGAATATATTAACGATACATTCCCCGATCCGTCACAGCTTGTAATCGCCACAAACTATGAGGAACTTTCTTACGAATTTTATCTTGGTAGTAAAGTAACCATTGGGTATGTGGGAAACAATCTTTTGGAAGACAGCACAATTCAACCTGACATAATCATCATGCGTAAAAATCGTGATAATTTTGTGGATACTTTCAAAATGCTTCTTTCAAAAGACAGCTATACCGGCGTAAACTTTGAAATAGACGATTATGACTTTAATAACATTCCCGAGCTTTATCTAGCAAAGCCGCATCGTTACCAAACGACTTTTGCAAAAGATGATAATAATAAACTAAGTATCTATGTTCGCACTGCGATCCTCCCAAACCCAGTTTCACGCTAAACTTCAGCCACCTGTAACTACTCAGAGTTACTAGTTTATTTGACGTGTATATATACTTGCCATACAATAATACTTGCTATGGCAACAGTAATTATTAGACCCAAGCAAAGCGCTATTCTCTCTATGGAAGGAAAATATAAAAATCGTAAGCCCACAAAGAAGGTTGACATTACAAACATTCGCGACCACATCGACTATTCTAACCTGTAATAATTCGTGAATATCTTCCTCGATACAAATACAAGTTCCAAAAAACTATCTCCTTTGCAGTTTTGACACAAAACTCGCACGGCTAATGGGAAAAGAACGGTTTATCTCACCAGAAAAAGTTGTTGACGCTTTTTTATAAAATTAATCCCATCGTTTATTCGTATTCAGAGTACGTCATGCTGAATTCATAAGCTCTTTAGAGCTAAGAGTCTGGAGCCCTAGTTTTGGTAAAAACTATTTCATTAGGAATTATTTACTCAAACCCGTACAATTAAAATGTGAAGTTTAGTAAACACCTTTCAGCAACTACGATTGCACTTACGGTTAGCCTTCTGTTCCTTTTTTACCTTCTCAATTGGAATAGTGTTGCTGCACCGTTTGAGCGAGACGAAGGCGAATATGCGTACAGCGCAATGATCTTCCGCGACGGCGGTGTTCCATACCGTGACTCTTTCTTGCAAAAACCACCTATGGTTGTGTACACGTATGCTCTTGGTCAGTTTATTGATCCCACCGCTGTGTGGCCACCTCGAGTTATTGCGCTCATATTCTCATTGGCAACAATCATATTGATCGGCTACATTACGTACAAAGAATGGGGCAAGCAGGTAGCGTGGCTTGCTGTATACGTGTACACCATTGCCAGTATGTTTCCGGTCTTTACGCCGTTTGCCGCAAATACCGAGAAGTTCATGATATTGCCGCTTATGGGTGCCATTGCACTATACGTAATGTCCCGAAATAGGAAGATCGAGTTATGTAGTGGTGGACGCCAGCAAAACGCCGTTTTCGTTCTCAGTGGCGCATTAACTGCCTTTGCTGTTTTGTACAAACCAATTGCGGCGCCCCTTTTGTTTGCGCTTCACGGCATGTGGTTTTTTCAAATTTATAGACAAGATCATGACATGCGTAAAACGGTTGTCTCGATCACGTATTTCGTATGCGGTGGAATCGTTGCAACCACCTTGGTGATGCTTCCGATTTTTCTTCTGGGTGGATTCGAACAATTTCTTGCGCAGGTTGTTATTTTTAATAGCGGATACGTTGCGTCATTTGGATTAGGAATATCAAATGCGATCAACTATGCGACCAAGTTTGTGTTTTATTGGTGGATTCTGTTTATACCGTTTATCGCGTATCTTATTAAGCGTCCCAGACATTGGTATGTGTATCTTGTCCTTTCCGCAGCAGGGGTCTTTACGGTTTATGCAACGCCCATAGGTCATTACTACCTTTTAGTTATGCCGTTTGTTGCACTCATTGCATCTGCTGGTATTTTTGCTCTTTCCGAACAATTCGTTGGTGCTCGAAAATTTCACGTTTTTATGGGCGCATCGGTACTTACTGCGGTGTTAATGCTAGCACCATTTGCAGTGCAGTATTCTTTGACACCCACACAACTTGTTAATTGGGTATATGGAACCGTTAATCCATTTTCCGAGGCACAGGAGGTTGCCAGTCACGTAGCAGAAATTACCGGTTTTAAAGAAAAAATATTTGTAGCAGGCTCAGAACCTGAGATCTATTTTTATGCGCAACGTAAATCTGTCAGCAAATTCATAATCACCTACCCGCTTAATCTTCCAACAACATATCGTGAGCAATTTCAGCATGAGGCGGTTTACGATCTGACACAAAACCCACCGACAGTTATCGTTCTTGCACATCGCGACATGAGCGGACTGTGGGATGAAGATAGCCCTCGGATATTTATTGATTATCTTGAAAATCTCCTGTCCGAAAACTATCACCCAATTGGCGGCTATGTATGGGACGAGTTTGGTGGGTATTGGGAAGATACTTTAACAGAGAACTTAATTGAATCATCAAGTTACGTTGTGTATAGAAAGAATAGTGAATAATAGATCATAACCAAGAAGCCGGAATGCAGTATAGGGTAGTTTGTTCACCAACTTTTCTCTGATCAAATTTGTCGGGCGTGATGAGTATGGCTGTAGCAGGCTTGTATTTTTCTACGAAACTATAAAAACTCTTGCCTATTGAAACACTTGATCCTGCGGTAATTTTTACTTCAATTGGAATAACTTCTCCGATAACTGGTTCTAAAACAAAATCTATCTCAGCTTGGCTTTTTGATCGCCAAAACTTTACCTGTTGAGTTGAGTACGTATGTCTCTTCAATGCCGAAAAAACAAAGTTTTCAAACAAACTTCCCTTGTCAGTTCGCTCTAAAAGGGGAGAAAAACTATTTATGAGTGAATTTCTCAGACCAGTATCCAAAAAATACGGGGTCGGATTCTTAACAATTTCTGTCCTTTTATTAGTATAGTAAGGTCGCAACAATTCAACCACATACGTTTGACTTAAGATGTCTAGATGCTTCTTTAATAATTCATAATACAAGCCACTTTCTTTAGATAAATTATCATAAACAATGAGATTTCCTATTTGTAGTGCCAGCAATTGAGCCACCTTAACTAGTTCAGAGTCCGTCTCTAGCTTTAAAAGATCGACTATGTCTTTGGATATATATGTTTGGAAAATGTTTCTGAGTAATGTAGCTTTCACCTCATCATTATCTGCTAACACTACTGATGGATATCCGCCATAAACTACATACTCGTACAATAAGGAAGTCAATGCACTTTTTATCGTTTGCGATGTAACCTCATCCTTAAAAATCACTTTCTCACCTTTTAAAAGTTTCTTTAGTTTGACGCTGTTGTCGTGTATTAATGCTAAAAGGTTTTCATCTTTTGCGGACAAATATTCCGTAAAAGAAAAAGGAAGCAACTCAAAATAAACAAGACGTCCCACCATATATTTTCCTGTTTTTGCTTGTAGCTCGAGCGATGATGATCCAGTAATGATAATTTTTACATTAGTGGTGTCATGGATAAATTTAAGTTTCTGCCCACCACCTTTTGCATACTGAAACTCATCGATGAATACACTCTTATAGGGTAATACATGCAATTTTATAAACGAATTGATATCTGATTCAAAGATTTCGAGTATCCCTTTATCCTCAAACGTGATGAAATTTGTTGGCCCTTGAGCATCACGTATCTCTTTTTCCAACTCTTTCACAAAAGTAGTCTTCCCAGCCTGTCGAGGTCCTCGAATCGCAATATACTCCCTTCTTTTTAGAAAGGGATCCAATTCTTCCCGTAAACTTCTTTTAATAATAGCAGGGTTATTGTTCATTACTGTTTAATAATAGCAGGGTTGTGTGTAAAAATCAATATGCACTTTGACTACCTTCATTCACGCATTCGGATGTCAATATATCTAGTCCAAACCTGCTTGCGCAGGCAGGACAAACTTATGTATGTCGCTGTCAGTTTACTCTTATATGACCAATAGCTTACCGGCAGGTCTATGTGACCTAGACATTCACTGTTTTGGGGTAACTACAGTATGAAAAACCTACATCTTAACTTCAATAGAAACCCCTGCAGGGAGGTCGAGGTTTGAGAGAACATCAAGAGTTTTGGGAGTTGGGTTGTTTACATCAATTATTCTTCGATGTGTACGCTGTTCAAACGCTTCTTGCGATCTTTTATCGATATGGGGACCACGAATCACCGTGAATTTTTCAATAAGTGTTGGAAGTGGCACAGGACCAATTACCTCAGCTCCAGACTGAAGCGAAGCATCCAAAATCTCCTCGGCCGTTTGGTCAAGGACTTTGTAGTCGTATGATTGTAATTTTACTCGTATTCTACTTGCCATGGGTTTTACCTCCCCTTCTAGTCATCACGGGGAGTTTCTCAACTGCAGTTGAGAAACCTACCCGTTGCAACTATTTAACTATTGTCGTTACAACTCCGGCTCCAACCGTTGCGCCACCTTCTCGGATTGCGAATCGCATTCCTTCTTCAAGGGCTACAGGCTGAATAAGTTTAACCTTAAATGCAACACTGTCTCCAGGCATTACCATTTCAACGCCTTCAGCAAGTGTCACCTCACCGGTCACATCCGTTGTCCGGATGTAAAACTGTGGACGATATCCGCTAAAAAACGGGGTGTGTCGTCCTCCTTCCTCTTGGGAAAGAATGTAAACCTCGGACTCAAAATCAGTATGCGGAGTAATCGAGCCAGGGGCTGCAATTACTTGACCTCGTTCAACATCTTCCTTCTTTGTTCCTCGAAGAAGTAGTCCAACGTTATCACCTGCCATACCTTCATTGAGCTGTTTTCTAAACATTTCAACTCCTGTTATAACGGTCTTTGCGGTTTTCTCGTGAATTCCGACAAGCTCCATTTCATCGTTAATATGTACCTTACCTCGATCAATTCGTCCGGTAACAACCGTTCCGCGACCTTCTATCGAGAAAACATCCTCGATAGGCATGAGGAAAGGACGATCAACTTCACGTTCAGGAATATCAAAATACTCATCCATAGCCTTGATTAACTCTTCAATCTTCGCTACATAATCTGCATCGCCCTCCAACGCTTTGAGCGCTGAACCTTGAATAACTGGCGTGTCCGATGAATATTCGTATTTTTCTAACAACTCTCGGATTTCGACCTCAACGAGTTCAGCAAGCTCAGCATCATCAACCATATCCATCTTATTCATGAAAACAATAAGCTTTGGAACGTTTACTTGTCGTGCGAGCAAGATGTGTTCTCGGGTCTGTGGCATAGGTCCATCAGCAGCCGAAACGACGAGGATCGCGCCATCCATCTGCGCTGCACCGGTGATCATGTTTTTAATATAGTCACGGTGACCTGGCGCATCAATATGGGCGTAGTGACGCTTTTCAGTCTCATACTCAACATGTGAAATGTTGATAGTAATACCACGTTCGCGCTCTTCCGGAGCGTTGTCAATATTCCCAAACTCCATATACTTAGCCAATCCTTTATCAGAAAGGACCTTTGTTATTGCGGCCGTCAACGTAGTCTTACCATGGTCGACGTGACCTATGGTTCCTACATTCAAATGTGGTTTGGTTCTTTCAAAAATTTCTGCCATCTTTGCTCACCCCCTTTAATTGGGTTTCCCGTTGTACGGGTTATTCCTACAACTTGCGTTACCATTATACCCATATACCGCAACAGACAAAAGAAACTGCCTTCTGTGCCTAAGCGGTGGTACCTGCATCTATGATCTTTTGAGCGATATTCGTTGGTACAACCTCGTAGTGACTTGGTGTCATCATAAAACTCGCTCGACCTTGGGTCATTGACCGAAGCGTTGTTGCGTATCCAAACATCTCTGAGAGAGGAATTTTTGCCTCAATAACAACCGCATTACTGCGTGCTTCTGTTGAAAGAATTTGCCCTCGTTTGCCCGAAAGATCTCCGATAACATCTCCCATAAACTCCTCAGGAGAAACGACCTCAAGATCCATAAT
Organism: uncultured Candidatus Saccharibacteria bacterium; assembly: GCA_964482365.1. GTDB lineage: Bacteria > Patescibacteriota > 4484-211 > 4484-211 > CAYZXG01. Next base: position 12,934 of record CAYZXG010000006.1, read on the forward strand.
TGGTTCCAAAAGTTGCGGGTTTGATTTTCTAACAGCTGACTTTGTTGCAATCTCTGCCGCAAGTTTAAACGCAATCTCAGAAGAGTCAACGTCATGGTACGACCCATCATGAAGCGTAACCTTAACATCTTGAAGGGGATAACCTGCATACACACCGTTATCGAGGGCTTCCATGACACCTTTTTCAATCGGTTTAATAAACTCACCCGGAATAACGCCACCTTTGATGGCATTTTTAAATTCTCGACCTGTTCCTCGATCAAGAGGTTCCATATCAATAACAACGTGACCATATTGCCCACGACCTCCGCTTTGTTTAATATATTGACCAATAACGTCTTTTGCCGAGCCAGTAATCGTTTCACGGTAAGCAACCATTGGACGTCCAACATTTACATCGACGTTAAATTCCCTCTTTAGACGATCAACCATAATTTCAAGGTGTAATTCACCCATTCCTGAGATTAAAGACTGACCGGTATCTTTGTTCGTCTGAAGTTTAAAAGTTGGGTCTTCTTCTTGAAGTTTTCGAAGTGCTTCACCAAGTCGTTCCTGGTCGCTCTTGGTTTTAGGTTCCACAGAAAGAGAAATAACAGGGTCAGGGAATTCAATCGTTTCAAGAATAATTGGATGCTCAACATCGGTAAGCGTATCTGAGGTTATTGCATCTTTCAATCCAACGGCTGCGCCAATGTTTCCTGCCGACAATGACTCAACTTCCTCGCGTTGGTTTGCATGCATAAGAAGAATGCGCCCCATACGATCCTTCATGTTTTTACCTACATTATAAACGGTATCACCCGTATGAACAGTGCCGGAATAAATCCTAAAATAGGTAAGGCGACCAACGTATGGATCTGTCTGAACTTTAAAAGCAAGCGCCGAAAATGGCCCGTTTGCATCAGGCTGACGTACTTCAATCTCCTGCGTATTTGGATTTACACCTTTTGCGGGTGGAACTTCTTTTGGAGAAGGCAAATACCAAACAACCGCGTCCAAAAGTGGCTGAACACCTTTATTTCTAAGAGACGAACCCGCGCACACAGGAACGATCTTTACCAAATCAACCGCATTGCGCAATGCTTGATTTAGTTCATCAAGACTTGGTTCTTCACCATTAAGAAATTTTTCAATGAGCGCGTCATCAGTTTCACATATCTTTTCGATAAGTTCTTCGCGGTACTTTTCTGCCTTTTGCTTTGTTTCATCATCCACCATATCTGCATTGGCAAGATCAATAGAATCAAAGGTTGCCCCAAGATCCTCACTGTGCCATATCATTGCTTTTCGCGTTAGCAAATCAATTACCCCGATAAAATTTTCTTCAGTACCAATTGGAATATTGTAGGCATAGGCGGGAAGCGCAAGACGATCGCGAATCATTAATAACGTGCTGTCATAATCAGCCCCGACTTTATCCATTTTATTGACAAATAGAATGCGTGAAATGTTGTACCCATCAGCTTGACGAGAAACTTTTTCTGTTTGTGCCTGCACACCTTCGGACGCGTCCAAGACCATCACTGCACCGTCTAAAACTCTAAGTGCTCGTTCAACTTCGGCCGTAAAGTCTAAGTGCCCTGGGGTATCGATAATGTTTACACGATGATCAAGCCAGAATGTTGTTGTTGCTGCCGAAGTGATAGTGATACCACGTTCCCTCTCTTGATCCATCCAATCCATGGTCGCTGCGCCTTCATGAACCTCACCGATTTTGTACGTTCGACCCGTGTAATACAGCACACGCTCAGTCGTTGTCGTTTTACCGGCATCGATGTGAGCAATAATTCCAATATTTCTAATTCGATCTATGGGAGTGTCTCCCAGTACTTCAAGCTTTGCCATGTCTTAGGCATTATAGCAGAGGAGTTTTTAGTGTCAATGGTAATACTCATCGTCTTCCCAGGTTTGAGGGTTATTCAAAATATATGTTCTAACCCTGTCTAATTCGGCACCGTTTCGTATTATGCGATCATAATAACCCCGTTGCCATATTTTTAACGTAGGATCGTTGTTTAGAA
>CAYZXG010000006.1:15054-16394 GCA_964482365.1 uncultured Candidatus Saccharibacteria bacterium
ATTGACCCTACAGATTGGGGTTGTCTGTGTAGGGGCGCAATGCTTGCGCCCGTTTCAATTAATGTGGGCGTACGCGGTACGCCCCTACGGAAAGGCATATCTACGATTTCAAAAACCATATGCATATGGTTTGGCATCACTTGGAACATATCAAGTTTTACGTTGGTCCGTACTATTTCGGTACTTTTCCATTCCTCATCAACAACACTGCCTTCATTGTTTAACACCATAGTTTCATTAACGATTTTTCCAAATAGACGTCGCATGTCCGTAGTACAAATCGTAACAAAATACCACCAGGGACTAGAATAATCCCATGCATCTAAACGTGTATGTTTCCTTTTCGAATAACCCCTTTCTTCCACTATCCATATAGTACAACACACTCAAATAAAACGGTGAGAATATTTATCTGTTGCTGGTAAAAACTCCAAAGGAGTTTTTACCACTTAAAGTGGGCAAATGCGCGGTTGGCGTCAGCCATCTTGTGAGTATCTTCACGCTTCTTAACCGCAACACCTTCGCCATTAAATGCGTTTGTTAATTCTTCTGCCAACCGATCCGACATAGGTTTACCGCTTCGCGACCGTGCCGCATCGATTATCCATCGCATTGCGAGTGATTCACTGCGACCACGTGGCACAGGAAGTGGAATTTGGAACGTTGCACCACCAACGCGACGCGACCGAACTTCAACCTCAGGTTTTACGGCTCCTAAGACTTTTTCAAAAACTGTCATAGGTTCTTCGCCAACTTTTTTGCTTGCGATTTCAATTGCGGTATACACAATCGTTCGGGCCTTCTCTTTTTTACCATCAAGCATGATGTAATTAATAAACTTAGTAACCCGTTCGCTTTTATACACGGGGTCTGGAACTAATATTCGTTTGCGTGCTTGTTTGCCTCTCATAATTATTCAGATTTTTTAACCGGTCGTTTTACACCATATTTTGATCGTGATGTCTTTCGATTTTCGACTCCCGCAGTATCCAATGTTCCACGTACAATGTGATATTTTACACCTGGTAAGTCTTTTACACGTCCGCCGCGAATTAACACGATGCTATGTTCTTGCAAATTATGGCCTTCACCAGGAATATATGCCGTAACTTCTTTTCGATTAGATAATCTTACACGTGCGACTTTTCTGAGTGCTGAGTTAGGTTTTTTAGGTGTCATCGTGCGAACTAACAACACCACACCACGTTTAAACGGAGCCGATGCATCATTAAGTTGATTTTTATTACTGTTCCAGCTACCCGTTAAGGCAACGGACTTGTCCTTCCTAATTTTTCGTTTCCGGCCTTTTCGAATTAATTGGTTAATAGTCGGCATGTCGA
>CAYZXG010000006.1:16494-18462 GCA_964482365.1 uncultured Candidatus Saccharibacteria bacterium
GAAATATTCGTTCCCCCAACTGTCTTACCGGCAAGCTGACGAGCCTTTTTGGTCACATCCCCCGCTTCGCCCTGAAACACAAACCCTCTACTTACCACATCAACATATTGGGATAATTTTCCATTTTGCTCTTTACGAACAATAACTACAAACACACCGTCTTGCGAAAGCTGTTTGCGATCTTCAAGAATAATTTTTCCCACATCGCCAACTAAACTTCCATCAACGAACACATCTTTAAGTTCAACGTTTGGCCCAGGTTTTGCTGAGTGAACCCCAAACATAACGGTTTCGTTACCATTAAGTTCAAACACCGTTTTAGGATCAAACCCCATCTCTTCGACAAGGTTTCGATAGCCCCTATGATGACGTGCGGTTCCACCAATTGGAACAAAAAACTCAGGTCTGGTAAGTCCTATCATCATTGAAATATCTCCTTTACTGCCATGCCCCGACACATGCAGATCATCCTGAATATCTGAATACACAACCTGTGTCCCAAGCTCAATAAGACGGTCAATAACGCCACCCACCTGATCGGCAATCCCTGGAATTGGATCGGCACTAAACACCACAACGGCGCCTTCTTTTAATTCAATCGACCGATGTTCACCGCGAGAAAGTCGATCAAGCGCCGAACCCTGCTGGCCAAAACTTCCCGCAATAATATACGTTTTTTTATGGTGTGGAAGTCTACGCGCTTTGTCCATCGGAATAACAACACCGTCTGGTGCTTTAAGATATCCAAGGTTAATGGCGGTTTGAATATTTTGATCGATGCTTCTGCCAGCTGGTACAACCTTACGACCATATTTTACCGAAGCATTAATCGCCTGTTGCATACGAGAAATGTTTGAACTCATGGTAGTAATAAACACCTGACCGCGCGCATCTTGCATTTCACGCTCAAACGCTTTTTGAATCATCTGCTCAGATTCCGTGTACCCTTCACGATTTACGCCCAAGCTATCAGAGAAAAGCGCCAGTACACCTTGTTGAGCAAGTGCAGCTAATTTTCCTACCTCAAAAAGCTTTCCATCAACTGGAGTCCAGTCAAATTTAAAATCGGGGGAAAACACCATGTTTCCAACCGGAGTTTTTATAAAGAATCCCAGTGGATCAGGAACGGAGTGATTTACACGGTATGGAAATATCTCAAATTGACCAACTTTAAATGGACCTTTTTCGGGTTCGATAAGATGAATGGGCTGACCTTTGAGCAAATTCTTTTCAGTAAGTTTTGCCTGAATAAATCCACGCGGAAGTTTTGCGGCATAGATGGGTATATTAGTCATCTCTTTTACGATGTATGGAAGTGCCCCGATGTGATCTTCGTGAGCATGGCTGATAACGATTGCCCTAACTTTGCTTCGCCGCTCCACAAGATACGAAACATCAGGGATAACAACGTCAACACCTAGCTGGTCGGCTTGAGGAAATCCAATTCCAGCATCAAACACAACGATATCATCGTTTGTTTCAAACACATGCATATTTTTGGTAACCTCTCCATTTCCACCAAGGGATATATAGTGAAGATACGGCGCGTGAGATTCTTCTGACATAGTCTTGATTATTATAACAGAAACAGCATATTTCTTCGAATCAGCAGATCAATTTTTAACCTCGTCGAGGATGTACCAATCAATGGAGACATCGTTTGCCAAAGGATTTGTGGAACGAATAACAAACCCACTTCCAGGAATTTTCTCACTCACACCGACGGAATATTCAAGCGGTGGCACCGAAATAAATATTTTTGAGCTGTCGGTCACTGCTTTTGTATCAACGACAACCTCACTCTCACCAGCCAAAAGGATTACTGTTCCCAAAGTTGCTCCGGTGGCATCGGTTGTATCGATACTTATTTTTTGCGTACGTATAGTGTGTGCAGCCAACGTGCCTTCGAGTGAAATCGACCCATCCGTAGTCATAACAATCTTTCCACCAAAGGCTTCGATGTTTCCG
>CAYZXG010000007.1:0-18276 GCA_964482365.1 uncultured Candidatus Saccharibacteria bacterium
CGCTAGTAAGAAGAAAGTAACCTAACGGGGGCGTGCAACAGTGCACGTCCCCGTTTTATTCACGGAAAAACGGTGATATAGTTAACTCAAAACAGGATGTCTTGTAGGGGCAGACTGATCGCGGTATGCGTCAGTCTATTTTCGACTAGCTATATTAACTAAAACGTATGCTTCTGGTAAGATAAAATGTGTAGGATCGCAACATATGTACAAATTATTTGGAATTCTTTTATTGTCTTTTGTATTTACCAGTGTACTGGCAGTACCTTTTATCAATATGTTGTACGGGTTTAATATGCGCCAGAAACCCGTAAAAAGTGTAGACATGCACGGTAATACAACAATCTTTAATAAATTACACGGATGGAAAGTAGGGACGCCAACGGGCGGAGGCGTTTTGATAATACTATCCGTACTTTTCTTTTCAGGGTTATATTATGCACTTACTTCATTTGGAATAAATTGGACCAGTCTCACACTTTTTGTAACGATTATTTCCTTTGGAACATTGGGTCTTTATGATGATGTACGAAAAATGATCAAGCTTCCAAGAAAGAGAAAAATTAGGGCATTACATGCGTGGCAGAAATTTGGAATTCAAACCATTCTTGGGTTATGTATTGGGTATCTTCTTTTTGCACAGGTTGGCCTTCATACGCTTTGGTTACCAATTTTGACGCCTGTGTTTGACATAACACCAATAGATCTAGGCATGTGGTATATCCCATTTGCGGCATTTGTTGTTATTGCTATGAGCAATGCCTTTAATATTACAGACGGAATGGATGGGTTATCCACAGGGCTTATGATCATTGCACTTTCAGCTTTTTGGGTTTTAGCGCAACCGTTTTTTGAGGTTTCTGGAGATGTCTTAGTGTTTATCGCTGTTCTGATCGGTGCCTTATTGGCGTTTTTATACTTTAATATCTATCCCGCGCGTCTGTTTATGGGAGATACGGGATCGTTGGCGTTTGGCGCGCTCCTTGGGGTTATTGCACTTATGACCAATCAAGTTATGGTATTGCCGTTTATTGGAGGAGTTTTTGTTGCAGAAGTTTCGTCAAGCCTTATTCAGCTTGTCTCTTTAAAATATTTCAATAAACGCGTTTTTTCGATTGCTCCGCTACATCACCATTTTGAAGCAAAAGGGTGGGATGAAACAAAAGTTACGATGCGATTTTGGCTGGTCGGCACATTACTTGCGTTCGTGGGATTACTTATTGCAACGATTGTTTGAGTTCATTCAATATGTTTTTTCTTAGTTATGGGTAAACCGTATACAAAGATCTCGACGGGTTTTGAGGAAAACCAGCAACCTTTTGTGCAACGATCGTGAAATGATGAGCAAATCTTTTAAGGAGAAGGTTGGTTGCGAGAAAGTGGTCAAACCTCCACATTACCTCAAGTGGAATTATTGGAAATAGTCGTGCCAGTTGACTAAAAAAGATCTCGTTTCTCTCTATAGCCACAACCTCAAAGCCTGCCGTTGTGAGTTTGACCAAAATATCGTCTAGTTCATACAAAACGGGATGTTTCCATTTTTTTCGCATTCGAGCGTAGGTTTCGGAGAGTGAGTGTTTTGTGGGAAGGTTCCAAATAAATAAATAGCCATCGTCTTTAAGATTGGCATGCAGAATCCTAAGGGCTTCAAGGTCTGTCTGTCCATACTCAAAGGTGTGCTCAAGAACTCCCGAAGAAATGATTCCATCGAATAATGTATCATCATCCACCGTTGATTCAGGCCCAGCGTTTAGTTTTCCAAACTGCACATTATGAATGCCAAGCTTTTGCATCCAATACTCAATATCGTTTTCTTTTCGCGGGTTTTGAGCGGTTACGTTAAATTCGTCTTGCAGTAAACACGACACTTGTCCAAGGTATGCTCCCCAGTCAAGGATTGAAGCAGGAGAGGTAAGGTACTTTTTTACCAATGCTGCGTGGTAGATGTAAGGGAATAGGGTGATGGGGTTTCCTATATGGTTGGCGTTTTCTCTAAATTCAGCAGGAGTGTTTGTGCAGGTTGAAATAAGCGAACTTATTTTTTCTTGCGATAACGTAAATTCACGTTGTAGTTGTTCTTTTTCTATTAACATTGTTATTAGTATAGTCTTATGTACTCGTGATAATACATCACATTCTCTCGTAGGCGAGATGTTTTACGAGATTTCTATTCTATTGGTGGTTACTTTTGTACGTAAAGATAGTCGACTTCAATTGGATCAGTGTTAATTATTTCGAGTTCGACTCCGCATTTTTCACATACCAAAATGTCACCATCTTCAACGCCATCGATTACAGAAATTCCGTTTTCGCAGTCCGGGCAAGTTACTGTTTTAAGTATTTGTTCTTCCATAATATTCACCGCCTTTCCCGTCACGTTCTATGAGTCTAGTCATACGTATTGTTCCTAGTATACTACGTATATGGATGCACAAGCGTTTTATTCAGTTTTCATTAAAGATTGGCCCCAAACGCCGCTCTCTTTTTACGACGGAGTGTACTTTAAGTGCGAGTTTTGTAATGTTACTGGTTCGATTAAATCGCGTGGTGTCTGCTGGCAGATATATGAATTGCTAAAGGCTGGAATTAATGAAATCGTTGTTTCTTCATCAGGTAATGCCGGCGTAGCCTACGCGTACTATTGTCAAAAAGCTGGAATTATCTGCCATGTGTTTGTACCTAAAAGCATTGATCCCATTCGTTTGTCTCGGATGCAAAAAATAACAGATACCATTACGGTTACAGATAATACCATGCATTCTGCCGCAGTTTTTGCTACCACAAAGAAAGTTCCATACATACAACAATCCACCGATTCGATGGCAACTTACGGATATCAAGGGTTGTACGATGAACTTGCCGAACAACTGAAGGTGGATGATATTAACCTTTATGATACAAGCGTATTTTTTCCTGTTAGTTCGGGAACAACCGTTGAGGGTTTTTACCGTGGATCTTTGGAAAGCACACCACAAAAGTTGCCACAGATTCATATTGTTCAATCACAATCGGTACATCCTTTGGCACAGGAGTTTGATCAAAGAGTAAAGCGCAAAGCACGAAGCGTTGTTTCGGGAATTGTTTCGCGTGCATCAGATCGAGCAGAAGTGGTGTTAGGGGCAGTACGTGAATCAAAGGGAAGTGGGTGGGTGATAGTAGACGACGGGGTTTTGGCGGCACATCAACGTCTTGTAGCAATGTTTCAAGATAAACCTCAATCAACCATTTCACTTGAGGGTGCGCTTGCGTATGCAGGCTACCTTAAGGCAAAGGAACGTGGGTTTGATCTAAGGCCACACAGTATCGTTATGTTAACCTAATACAGTATGACAACAAAAATGCCCATTTTTTACGTGACAACTGATCCTCTTCGAGCGTTAGGTATTGAGGATTATTACGATGAGTTTTTTGTGATCTGTATAGACTACACCGATGTGGTTGATATTCTTATAAAAAGGGGGATTAGCATATTTTGTGTTGAAAAAGAACTTGGTAAAAATGTTGTGGTAAGAAATAGTCGTAAACTGTTGTTAAACGATGCCGTTCAAGAGTTTATCTTGGAACATAGTACCAATGATGTCGGAGTTATATTTTTTAAGCCGCTTTTCTCACTTGATACGGTCATCTCATCGACCAAACTTGGGAAAAACCGAACGGTGGTCTCATTAAATGCAAGTCCATCAATTAGTTCGCTTCTTGAAAATAAATTAAATTTCCTTGAGATCTGTACGGCGAATAAGATCGCTCATCCGGACTCTTTTGTCGATCATTTGAATAATCTTTCGTACAGTTTGATTCAGAAGCGGTTAGGAAACGATTCCGTTGTTCAATTTGAACGTGGATGGTTTGGCAATCGCACATTTTTTGTTTCACTTCCTTCGGATCTTGAAAAACTACAAAAACTATACACTAATCGAAAAGTGAAGATCTCAAAGTACATTTCTGGAATCACTCTTACCGTAAATGCCGTGGTGAATGATGAAAACGTATACCAAACATATCCATTCGTTCAACTTAATGATGAACCACATTCAACCCAACCGCTTGCTCGGATGCAGGCTAGCACAATAGGAAATTCGTGGACTGATCTTACGGTGTTTTTTGGAAAGGTTACCGATGTCATAGTTTCTGATATTTATCAGATGGTTAAGACGGTTGGATCCGTAATCCGTGAACTTTCATACAAAGGGTTCTTTGGGGTAGATGTATTGGTTGATGCTTACGGACGCGTATATATGCAAGAGATTAATCCACGATTTACCGCTTCGACCCAGATGATCTCATCGTTGGAAGATAAAAGTTTTGGGAATAGTCTTCTAAAAGAGCATTATCGTACATTCGGCGTACAGTTTAAGCAAGGTAATGCATTACCTGAAAACTATTATACGAGGCAACTTTTGGGTTCACGTGTTATTTGTCGAAACGTTGATCGCAAAGGTAAATTGGTCGTTTCGGCGCCGAAAAATGGTGTATATGCCTATCAAGGAACGGAGTTTGAATTTCAAAAAGGGTTGTTGGCCATACACAGCATAAATCCTGACGAGTTTATTCTTTTGTCGGTTGGTGATAATCATCGAGTTTCTCCAGATGAACAATTATTTGAAATTCAATCAAAAGGGTTATCTCACGAGCAATTACTTTCTTATGCGCGCAAAATTAAAACGAACTACTTTTAGGGTAACGTCATATTCCATCGTAGACTACGTCCTTGCGGGTGTAGTTTTGGTACTTACTCTTTTCGGCGTAATTATGGTGTACAACACGAGTGTCATCGTTGCCTTTGAACAGTTTGGCGACAAATTTTGGTTTTTAAAAAACCAAGGTGTGTGGGCAAGTATCGGAATAGCAACCGGGTTTATTGTCAGTAATATTGATTACCATGCACTTAAAAAGATTGCATTCCCAGCGCTTGTCGTAACAATTGTGTTGCTAATGTTTGTATTTTTGCCAGGGTTTTCGCAAGAGGTTTATGGAGCAACCCAGCGATTGTACATTCCTGGAATTCCGTTTATTGGGAGCATTTCTGTACAACCATCAGAGATTGCAAAACTAACATTGGTTATATACCTCGCGGCGCTTTTTGAAGCTAAACAAAAAATCAAATCTCCGAACCGAATATTCTTTGGAGTTTCGGGCGCTATCTTACTTCTCACTGCACTTGAGCCAGATTTAGGGAATGCCATATTGATCGCGAGCACTGCACTTATTGTATATTTTGCCTCCGGAGCACCTCTCCTTACATTGTTCATGGTAGGCGGCATTGGTGCATTCAGCGCGTTGTTGTATGCTTTTTCGAGTGATTATCGGCGGGAAAGGATTTTTACGTTTCTCAATCCACTTATTGATCCACAAGGCGTTTCATACCAAATCTCACAAATATTTATCGCTCTTGGCTCAGGAGGACTATTGGGATTAGGCCTTGGTGCATCTCGACAAAAATATCAGTACATTCCCGAGGTTACTACCGATTCAATTTTTGCGGTGATTGGAGAAGAACTTGGTTTTGTGGGTGCTATTTTAATTATTGCGGCACTTTGTTTTATCGTGTGGAGAGGAATAAGTATTGCTCAAAAAGCCCCGGATGAGTTTGGACGCCTCCTTGCAATTGGTATTACCGCAACCATTGCATCACAAGCTATTGTTAATCTTGGAGGGATGGCGGGATTGATTCCACTAACTGGAGTTCCGTTGCCATTCATTAGTTACGGAGGTACGTCACTTACGTTACTTCTTATTTCTGTTGGCATATTACTCAATATTTCGCGACAACAATAATCTAAGGCGCGCGTAGTTATCGCCAAGAAATAAACAAAAACTCTGTTACAATATCACTTACATGAGTGAGGATACCAAAATACCGACAATCGTATTTACGGGGGGGCATCATAATTCGGCGCTTACTATTGCACGAGAACTGGCGCAGACAGATCAGGCAAAGATTGTATGGTACGGGCATAAATTTTCGATGGCTGGTGATACAAATGAAACAGCTGAGTATCGAGAAGTTACTAAAAGTGGCATTGTGTTTCGGGAAATACTGGCAGGAAAAGTATATAAAACGTTTCAACCCCTACAATGGATACGACTTCCCATTGGGATCATTCAGTCATTTTGGTTTCTCCTACTAGATCGTCCACAACTTATTGTGAGTTTTGGCGGTTATCTTGCAGCTCCGGTTGTTCTTTCCGGGTGGGTTCTAAGGATTCCTTCCATCACCCATGAACAGACAACGGTAGTAGGCCTAGCTAATCGATTTATTGGAAAATTTGCCAAGACAATTTGTATAACCTGGCCGCAATCAAAAACATACTTTGACCAATCAAAAGTCGTTATTACCGGTCTTCCACTTCGAGATAGTTTGTTTACCGTTAATAAAGAGCAGTTGTTTACCGATGATCAGCTTCCCATTGTGTACATTACCGGTGGAAAACAAGGTAGTCACATCATTAATGATGTTGTCGCACAGTCTCTAGACCAGCTACTTCAACGTTTTAATGTTATTCACCAAACAGGAGGGAATACGCAGTTTAACGATTATCATAAACATCAGGATCTCAAGACTCAATTGCCCGCGCAGCTTGCTTCGCGCTATATGGTAAAAGAATATATTTTTGAGGATGAAATTGGGAATGTATTTAGTCAGGCAGATATCGTATTGACGCGTGCGGGTGCGCATGTTTTGTATGAAATTGCGGCACTTGGAAAACCTGCAATATTTGTGCCGATTCCTTGGGTTTCACATAATGAACAATACAAAAATGCTCGACTTTTGGTCAATGAGGGTTCGGCGTTGATTGTTCCTGAAGATCGTTTTTCGGTTCAGAGTTTGATGACATCACTAGATACGATTCTTCAAAAGAAAGAACAGTTTGCTAGTTGTGCACAAACCGCACGTGAGAAGATTATCTATAATGCAAAAGAACGTATTATCAACGAAATTAAAAAAATTCTTTCGAAAGAGGAATAAGAAAAAAAGTACGATAGACCTTCGGACTCCATTAAAACTTATACTTAGAAGAAAGTCGTTTTGGATCGTTACTCTTTGTGTTTTTATCGCCGTGTTTGTCATTGTGTCGATTACGAACTCAGATTATTTCATGGTTAAAACGATCGAGATTGTTCCTAGTTCTGAACAGTATGTGGCCCGATCTGAAATTTCATTTTTGGTAAAGTCGTTCCTGCCTTCTTCAATTGTTGCGCTTAATTCAAGTGAGATTTCTGAACGTATCAACATGCAGTATCCTTCCATACGATCGGTTATCGTAGAAAGGCATGTTCCCTCAACCATAGTGGTAAAGTATGAGGAGTATCAACCAGTAATTAGTATCAGAAAAGGTGAGTCCTGGCTTCTCATTGCAGACGATGGTAAGGCATTCTATCAATATGATAATGCAGTAACTATCCCCGAAACTGTTGCGTTTATAAAAGTTTCTGAATTTGAAAGTCTTGGAGTGTCAGCAGTAGGCGACAAGATGTTAGATGAAAACGTGCAATGGCTTGTAAACGTTGCAACATTAAACTGGCAAGACTTGGGCCTTGTCCTTTCGGAAGTGGTTCTTGAATCCCAGGATACTAAAACTCAAGTCGGTGCTACTCGGATCTTACAAACAATATATCTTGCATCGGAGAATAGACTGTCTATTACCATTGATAGTAACCAAGATTTGCACAGCTATGCTTCGAAGATTGAGGCGATCCTTCGTACTGCATTACGAACCGGCAAAACGGTGACGAGTATTGATTTGCGATTTGATCGCCCTGTGGTAAGATATTTGTAGCGCGTATGTTAGCCATCATTTCAAGGAAGAAGTGGCACTAACCCAAAGCGTTAAAGCAACATTATGCCAAGAGAACAGATTCTTGCAACTATAGACATTGGATCATCCAAAATTGTTACACTCATAGCCGAAGTTTCTGAAGAAAAAGTTCAAATTATTGGTGTTTCAAGTGTGCCGTCACAGGGAATAAAAAAGGGTGTTGTTGTTGATATTGACGACGCAGTTGAAGCTCTTACCCATGGAATTGATGCAGCAGAGCGAATGGCTGGAGTTACCATTTCACGGGTGTGGGTTACGGTTAATGGCACCCATATTTCATCGGTAAATTCTCAAGGAGTAGTAGCGATTACGTCACCTGATGGAGAGATAATGCCATCGGATGTTGAGCGGGTGGTTGAAGCTGCTCGAGCTGTCTCAATGCCTTCAACACGAGAGATTATTCATGTCGTTCCCCGTACCTACATTATTGATTCTCAGGAAGGAATTCATGATCCCGTTGGAATGAGTGGTACCCGGTTGCAGGTTGAAACACATCTTATTTCTGGAGCTACCACGAGTATGAGAAATCTCGTTAAATGTGTGCAACAAGTTGGACTTGATGTGGAGAATTTAATTTTTACCGGTCTTGCATCGAGTGAAAGTGTTTTGTCGGAGACTGAAAAAGAACTCGGAGTTGTTTTGGTTGATATTGGTGGTGGAACAACTGACGTGGTCGTTATCGTTGATGGTTCACCAGTTTATAGCAGTGTTCTTAAACTTGGGGGGAAAAACATCACCTCTGATATTGCCATCGGTCTACGCGTTTCTATTGAAGATGCTGAGCGAATAAAACAATACATCAGCCAAGGAGTGATGCGGGTTAAAGATCCCACCGTGGGCGAAAAGGAGGATTTGTCAGAACAGTTTGATGTTTCAATTCTAGCGATAGAAAACGTTGCAACTATCGACCGATCATTTCTTGTCGATGGTGTTATTGGTCCGCGTCTCGAAGAAATCGCAGAGGAAGTTCAGCAGGAGATCAAAAAAAGTGGTTATGATGGTATGACTCCCGCAGGGCTTGTAGTGTGTGGAGGTCCGGCACTAACTCAAGGTTTAAAAGAGATTTTTGTAAAAGAAATTGGTCTTCCTGTCCGAGTTGCTGTTCCGGAAGGCGTTTCCGGTCTTGTCGATGAATTAAACTCACCTGCTTTTGCAGCTAGTGTGGGAGCCGTATTATATGCTGCACGTAGCTCAACAGGCGGACGGACCTTTATGCCTGGCATACCGAATGTGTCTTTGTCCGGGGTGAAACAGTCTTTGCAAAACGTAAAAAGCTGGTTTAAGGGATTTATTCCATAAGAACATATTCCACTCCTCTATTTTTTTTTCGTGCTATAGTGTAAGTGTTAAAATTTAATATATGTTGATTAAACCTGAAGTTGAAAAATTCGTGCGTATTAAGGTAATAGGTGTTGGTGGAGGGGGTTCAAACACCATAAAGACAATGATGGAAGAACAAAACATTGCGGGTGTTGAGTTTATTACCGTAAATACCGATGCTCAGGATCTTGCTATTTCTCCTGCACCAAACAAGATTCAAATCGGAAAAGAGCTCACAAAAGGACTTGGAGCAGGTGGAAATCCTGAGGTTGGTCGAGAGTCAGCCGAAGAAAGCGTTGATGAAATTGAAAAGCATCTCGAAGGGACAAACATGGTATTTATTACTGCAGGTATGGGTGGTGGAACTGGTTCTGGAGCTGCACCGTTTATTGCTGAGATTGCAAAGAAAAAAGGTGCACTTACTGTTGGCGTAGTAACAAAACCATTTAGTTTTGAAGGTGCCAGACGTATGGCGAATGCTGAAAAGGCACTTGATGAGATGCGAGATAAAGTTGATGCACTTATCACAATCCCCAATCAACGATTGCTCGAAATTATGGATGAAAATCGGCCGCTCCTTGATGCATTTAAGGTCGCAGATTCGGTACTTGGTCAATCAGTGCAGGGTATATCTGATATTATCGTACTTCCTGGTTTGATAAACCGTGACTTTGCTGACGTCAAAAGTATTATGTCTGAAGCGGGTAGTGCTTTGATGGGTATTGGATATGGGTCGGGTGAGGACCGCGCAGTTAAGGCTGCACAAGAAGCAATTAACAGTCCTTTGCTAGAAAATTCAATTGATGGTGCAAAGGGAATATTGTTCAATGTTGTTGGAGGAATTGACCTAACATTATCTGAAGTAAATAAGGCGGCTGAAGTTATTAGTGCAGCTGCTGATCCTGATGCAAACATTATTTTTGGAGCCGCGGTAAATGAGGAACAAAAAGATACTATTAAGATTACGGTTATCGCAACGGGTTTTGATTCTCCAAGAAGTAAAGACCGTGTAAATATTCACGCGCGCATTCGCCAGCAAGCGGTTATGCAGCCTACCGTTGGGAGTACCATAGTAAGGCCACAAGTTACAGAGGTTACTAAAGACAATTCAGATGACGAGTATGACACCCCAGCATTTTTACGTAGACACTAAGTAGCTGGTTGCATTTAGCGCGTATTTCGATCCCACGTAATTTCTCCTGCACCTTCAAACATGTTTATATATCGTGCGAGCGTAAACAGATAATCCGACAGCCGATTAATATATTGCAAAACTATGGGACTTTGTTTGTTTGCTTCATTGAGGGTAACGATAATTCTTTCAGTTTGCCTACAAATCGTTCGGCTCATATGGCATGAACTGGCCGCAACACTTCCTCCAGGTAATATGAAACTAGTAAGTTGTGGAAGATGGTTGGTAAAGTAGTCGATTGATTCTTCAAGTTGTGTCACATCGGTTACATCTAACGTTAAGGTTGAGCCTGCGATGCTACTTCCAAGTAGTAAGAGTTTTCGTTGTATTGTGTGCAAACGATGTACCACATCGTCGGTTATTGTTGTTTGTTTAAGTTGAGAAGTGACTACACCAAGGGAAGCGTTAAGTTGATCGATTGATCCGAGACAGGCAATTGTAACGTCGTTTTTGGGGACTCGCTCACCGCTGTAAAGAGAAGTTTTTCCCGAGTCTCCTGTTTTTGTGTAGATTTTCATAGAGTATGTTCGAATGTTCTATACGAGGCTTATGTCCATCTGTCGTTGTTTGAATTTGTCATCAGTTATTGCGTTATTTTTCTGGTGAATTCATATCCTTCCGACACTGTGAGCTTCTCTATACAGTATGTGCGCGGTATTGTAAAGGGTAATTTGAGCTTCTTGTCAGTAGTAAAACTGCTTGTAGGTTAGTATCCGCCCATATGATGAACCGAATACCAAGCACTCTTTTTGAGTTGAGCCACACGCATAAACTCCTGTTGACTAAAACTACGATTTTTCTATGATGATTAGTATAAGTTGTTCCGGTTATGCTGTGAGGTGTATTACGGATATTCTTATTACTTCATATGAGTAACGTAACAACATCGCTTGATATTTCCGAAAATGGTTTGACCGTATTGGAAAAACGATATTTACGTAAGGACGATAGTGGCAATGTTGTTGAATCTCCCGAAGAGATGTTTCGACGTATTGCAAAAACGATAGCGTCAGTTGAAAATAAATACCCTCAGAGCCGATCAGCCGAAGATGTTGAAAAAGATTTTTATGATATTTTGTCCTCCCTTACGTTTGTTTCGGGTACTCCAATGCGTAATGCTGGGCGATCTAACAAGATTCTCTCTGCGTGTTTTGTTCTTCCTATCGAAGATCATTTGACCTCAATTTACGGGACGCTTCACAATGCGGCGCTTGTGCATCGTGCTGGAGCTGCTGTCGGATACGATTTTTCACATATTAGACCCGAAGGAGACATCATAATTTCAACGGGTAAACCTGCAACAGGACCGATCTCTTTCATGAGACTTTTTGACTTTAGTAGTGAGATAATTCTAAATATTGGTTCGATCAGGCATGCGGGACATATGGGAGTTTTACGCGTTGACCACCCAGATATCTTCAAATTTATTGATGCAAAACGGGACTATTCGCAGTTAACCAATTTTAATATCTCCGTTGCCATTACCGACCAATTTATGCAAGCAGTAAAGTCAGATAGTGATTTTGATCTTATTAATCCACGAGACGGTAAAGTGTGGAGTACCGTCAATGCTCGAAAGCTTTTTAGACAAATAGCTGAAAGTGCCCATAAAAGTGCGGAGCCTGGCGTAATATTTATCGACGAGATTAATAGGCACAATACTGTGCCTGGTGTTGGTCGAATTGAGTCGGTGAATCAATGTGGTGAGCAACCGCTTCTTCCGTTTGAGGCATGTACGCTTGGTTCGATAGTTCTACCACGTCTTTTGTCTGAGCAAAATGGTGCATATCAAATCGATTGGAATCAGTTTGAGCGTGTTGTGCGACTTGCGGTTAGGTTTTTGGATAATACGATTGATCTTAATGAATACCCCGTTGAGCAGATGTATGACGTAAATTTGGGCAACCGAAGGATTGGTCTTGGGGTTATGGGTTTTGCCGATATGCTTGCGTATCTTGAGGTTGCCTATGACTCTGAAGAGGCTTTGGATTTGGCACGCAACATCATGAAACATATTACCGAAATCGGACGTGATGAGTCACGAAAACTAGCCGAAGAAAAAGGAAGTTTTCCACATTTTGATAAAAGTACGTTTAAGGATTTGGGTTATGATCGGATGCGTAATTGCACGATTTCAACAATTGCCCCAACAGGGACCACCAGTTTAGTTGCTGGCGTTTCTGGCGGGATTGAGCCATTTTTTGCACTAGCCTATACTCGTCAACATATGGAAACAATGGGGGATACAAAACTGATTGAGTTGAATCCTGTTTTTGCTCAGATAGCAAAGAAGCAAGAATTTTACTCGAATGAGCTTATGGATTTGGTCGCTACACATGGTTCGGTTTCTCATATTGAACAAGTTCCCGAACAGGTACAAAAGGTTTTTGTAACTGCGCATGAAATTTCACCTGAATGGCACATAAAAATGCAAGCCGCGTTTCAAGAAAACACTGACAACGCCATAACAAAAACGGTGAATATGCCAGAACATTCAACCGTCGAAGATGTAGAACATGTATATGAATTAGCATTTGATCTGAAGTGTAAAGGGGTTACCGTATATCGTGATAATAGTCGTGAGACACAGGTGTTAACCATTGGAACACATAAGTCGTAAAGGAGGTGTTATTTATGCAAATCGAAGAAAAGACTGCTCAAACAATGCACGTGTCTGAATCAGAAATTAAAACTACAGGCGAGTTTAGTATGATTTACTGTCCAGAGTGCGGAGCTGGTCCCGTTGCTTTTCAGGAAGGGTGTTTTTTATGTCTTTCATGTGGACATACAAAATGTAGTTAATGGCACATTACGGAATACGTAGAGAGATGTAACCATGCAAGGTGGCGTATACAAGGGTAGTAAATTCTCAAAAATGCTTATGTGCTGAGAGATAAAACAAGGAATAACACAGATGCCAATCAAACAAAAAATAACAAAACCAAGCTATGTAACGGAACCGAAGATGTCACCGAATGCAAAAAAAACGCTTGTATCAAAGTGTTCGATGACAGATGCAGAAGGAAAAATCATTGAAACACCGGGTGAAATATACTTGCGTGTTGCAAACCATATGGCAAAAGCTGAACTTAATTGGGGTAATGAATCTGCGGTTGAGTTTACGCGTAAAGATTTTTTTGAGTCGATGCGTGAAAACCGGCTCATTGTTACTCGAAGTACGCTTTTTGAGGCAGGAAATCCATCAGCAGCAAACCAACTTTCACCTTGTTTTGTCATACCAGTAGAAGATTCTATCACTTCGATTTTTGAAAATTTGGGCAAAGCGGCAATTGTCCAAAAAAATTACGGCGGAACAGGATTTAACTTTTCAAAGATTCGTCCACATGGTGATAAGGTTCGAGGAGTGTTACAAGCTGCGTCAGGTCCTGTTGATTTTTTGCAGGCATATTCAGCAGCGTTATCCAAAGTCATGCAGGGGGCAAAAAGGCACGGTGGAAATATGGGAATTCTTGATGTAACACATCCTGATATTATGGAATTTATTCGTGTCAAAGATGAAGATCAGACGATTAAGAATTTTAATATCTCCGTGGGGGTAACGCGGCAATTTATGGAAGTGGTTTCAGAAGATAAGATGTGGTCGCTGATAAATCCACGAAATGGGGAAGAGGTTCAAAAAATCAAAGCACGAAAATTGTTTAATCTGATAGCCGAGCATGCGTGGATTAGCGGAGATCCAGGTCTTATGTTTTTGGATCGAACAGAGGAGGACAATTTTACACCATCACTTGGGATTCTTAACGCTACTAATCCGTGTGGTGAACAGCCGCTTTTACCTTTTGAAAGTTGTAACTTATCGTCCATCAATCTTTTCGCCCATATGGTAAAAGATGGAAAGGAGTGGCGCGTGGATTGGGATGTACTTGCAAAAACAGCACATACAATTGTTCGTTTTCTCGACAATATGATTGAGGTAAATACGTATATCTTGCCAGAGACAGAAAAAATGGTGCGATACGGAAATCGCAAAATTGGGGCGGGGGTCATTGGGTTTGGACACGTACTTTTTATGCTTGGAATATCCTACAACTCAATGGAAGGAGTTCGTTTTGCGCGCAGAATGGCAAAATTCATTAAGGGAGAACTGGAAAAAGCCTCCCTTGAACTTGGAAAAATCCGTGGACCGTTTCCAAATTTTGATATCTCTACCTACAAAGGGACGGCTGAAACGTATAGAAACTGCACGATGTTTACCATTGCGCCGACTGGTACGGTTTCAATGATAGCTAATACGACTTCTGGGATTGAACCTGCCTTTTCGCTTGGTTATGAGCGAAGAACTACGTACGAAAAGGCGAGTGAAAATAGGCCAACCGAAACATTAACGTATGTTGATCCAGTCTTTGAGCAAGCATTGAAAGATCGAAATTTATATAAAAAATCCTTGATAGATAAAATAATTGCAAATGGGGGAAGCGTCCAAAACATCGAAGAGATTCCTATGGATATGAAAAAAACATTTGTTACCACTCACGATATTGATTGGAAATTTCATGTAAAAATCCAAGCTGCGTGGCAACAATATGTAGATAATTCAGTAAGTAAAACTATTAACATGCCTCACAACGCAACGGTTGAGGATGTAAAACAAGCATATATGCTTGCATGGAAAGAAGGCTGTAAGGGAGTAACAGTGTATCGAGATGGTTCAAAGATGTTTCAAGTCATGGCAACCAGTAAAACAAAGAAGCTTGAGACGAATTAGAATGTAATCATTCTTAAAAAAACTTATTAGTTTTAAATGAGTCCAACACAGGTAACTACCATAAAAAAACGAGACGGTCGAATTGTTTCTTTTGACCGTAGTCGAATTGTTAGCGCAATATATAAAGCGGGTAAGTCGGTTTCTGCTTTTGATGAAAAAGAAGCTATTCGCTTGAGTGATATTGTGGTCGAAATTCTAAAAAAGACGAGAGTTAAAGTACCAGAAGTTGAACAAATTCAAGATATTGTCGAGCAATGTCTTATGGCAGCAGGGCATTTTGACGTTGCAAAATCATTTATTTTGTATCGTAAGAATCGTGAACAACTTCGACAAGAACGCAAAAGTCTTGGTATTGACGATGAGTTAGAACTTCCTCTAAATGCCCTCAGGGCGCTAAAGGCGCGGCATTTACGAAAGGATGCTAATGGAAACCCGAGTGAAAATCCCAAGCAACTTTTTGAGCGGGTCGCACGTGCAATTGCGAATGTAGATGCCCGTTATAAATTAAACAAAAAGGCAATCGAAGCAGAGCAAGGGGAGTTTTATGATGTAATGGTTCAGCGTAAGTTTATTCCAGGTGGGAGTTACCTTCGTAACGCTGGTTTTGGAGGACCACTTTCGAATTGTCACGTTCTTCCGATCGAAGACAGTGTTGAATCAATCTACGAGACAATTAAGCAGTCGGCAATCATTACGCAAAAAGCAGGCGGCGGAGTTGGATATAACTTTTCGCACATTCGTCCGTCTGGTGATTATGTTGCGTCGTCTGGAGGGCTTTCTACGGGGCCTATATCGTTTATGCACGTTATCGATACATCAAATCAGGTGATTGGTATGGGTGGCCATCGTAAGGCCGCAAGTATGGCAGTGTTAAATGTTGATCACCCCGATATTCTTGATTTTATTCATGCAAAACGTGGTGGACATGTGTTAACAACGTTTAACGTGTCAGTCGGCACGACAGACACATTTATGAGAGCGGTAGAAAAGGGAAAAGAAATCAAGCTTATTAATCCACGAACAAAAGAGGTAGTTCATACGTTGAGTGCTCAAGGATTATTTGATGTCATAACTTCCTTAGCATGGGATAACGGTGATCCGGGCATGTTGTTTTTGGATAACGCAAATAAAAACAATTCGCTACCTGGTCTTGGCCCATTAGAGTCGACTAATATTTGTGGTGAGCAATGGTTGCATCCGTACGACGTGTGCAATTTGGGTTCGATCAATCTTGCGCTTATGGTTTCTGATGGCAACATTAATTTTACGGAACTAGAACGTGTAACACGTTTAGCTGCACGGTTTATGGATAATGGTGTTGATTTAGGCGATTATCCTGTTGCTCAGATTGACGAAATGGCCAAAGGAAATAGGCGAATTGGGCTTGGTATTATGGGATTTTCCGATATGCTCATTCAGCTCGGAGTATCGTATTACACGCCTAAAGCGCTTGTAGTTGCAGAGCAAGTCATGAAGTTTATAAATGATACAGCGTACGATGCGTCCGTTGAGCTTGCAAAAGAAAAAGGTGTATTTCCCCATTACGATTTAAGTATCTACAAAAACCTTAAGGTCAAGATTCGAAATGCCGCACGCACCAGTATTGCGCCAACGGGTTCCATTAGTATGGTGGCTGATGCATCAAGCGGTATTGAACCTATGTTTGCTGTTGCGTTTAGAAAGAATGTTGTCGATGCTAAAGGAGTGTTTTATGTCAATGCATATTTTGAACAACTCGCAAAACAGCATGGTTTTTATAACGATGAGGTTTTAGCGCAAGTTTCAGCTCATGGTTCTGTTCAGGGTATTAAACAAGTGCCGGCGGAGATTCAAAAACTCTTTGTGACTGCGCATGAAATTTCCCCTACGTTTCATGTAAAGATGCAGGCAGCGTTCCAAAAGTATACCGATAATGCAATTTCAAAAACCATCAATATGCCAAAAACTGCAACGGTTGATGATGTAAAAGAGGTCTATCAGCTTGCGTGGAAGCTTGGGTGCAAAGGGGTAACGATTTATCGCGATGGAAGCCGTGACATGCAGGTTTTAAGCGTTGGAAGTCAAGAAGCAACAAAAGACACACAAACGATTCAATCAAAAGTAAATTTAACGCCACTGAGCAGTCGAACCTATCAACTCGATGAGTAATATCCATATGCCCACTATTCCATTTAAATCAGTTACAAAAAACAACGGAGACAAGCAGGGGTTTGACCATAACAAAATTGCGCGGTCGATTTGGCTCGCGGTTGAAAAGGTAGGAGGAACGGATAAAAAACGTGCAGAACTTCTTTCGGAGGAAGTGTTATTGCATCTTATTAATACATTCCCACAGAAAAAGACTCTTACAACAGTTGAGATTGGAGACGCAGTAGAAAAGATCCTTATCGAACATGGTCATGCAAAAGTTTCAAAAGAGTTCATTTTGTACCGAGAGAATCAAAGGCACGCGACCAAAGACAAGGAATCGTTGGGAATTGAAGATGATATTGGTTTGTCGTACAACACGCTCTATATTCTTAAGCGTAGATACTTAAAACGGAACGAGAAAGGTGAAACGATTGAAACACCACGGCACATGCTTGAGCGCGTGGCGAAGGCATTAAGTGATGTAGAGAAAGGTAAAAAAAAGAAAAAGGAATGGTACGAAAAGTTTTTATCAACAATGGTGAGTTTTGATTTTTTGCCGGGAACACGGACGCTTACCAATTCAGGTAAAGATCGTTCACAGCTTGCAAATTGCTTTGTGTGGCCCCTTGAAGATGATATTGACGACATTTTTAAAATCCTTCATCAGTCAACCCAGATTAAACGAAACGGTGGGGGCTGTGGATATAACTTTTCAAATATTCGTCCTGAAGGAGATACGGTTAATGGCATACCCGACCTTGCAGCTGGGCCGGTTCGACTTATTGAAATGTTTGATCTTATGACAAGTATGTTCAGGCAAGAAGGCAGGTACGAAAGTGGAAACATGGCAGTTCTGAATGCAAATCATCCCGATATTTTTAATTTTATTTCTGCAAAACAAAACGATGGGTATTTATCTAAAACAAATATCTCTATTGGGATTACTGACGAATTTATGGAGGCAGCGATTGAGGGTAAGAATTGGGATTTGGTCAATCCACGTACTGGTGAGGTTGAAAACACGGTAAAAGCGCGTTCAATTCTTGATTTGGCGGCCCAATTAGCATGGTCAACGGGTGATCCTGGAATTC